>JAEXTK010000206.1 GCA_023406985.1 Spirochaetota bacterium
GCCTGCGGCCTCCGGCGGTTCCCACCGAACGGTGGTTCCGCATCGGAAACCACCGTTCGGTGGTTTCCCGTGATCGTCCCTCCGTCCGGCCGCGCCCGCGGACCGGCGGGCCGCGCGACGGACCGCGGCTGAGCCGGTCCGGTCAGCTTGTAAGCAAGTCTTTTCGATACTGAAACATAGTCGATTCCTCCCTTCGCGCGTCCTGCGCACGCACACTCCGCTTCGGTTATTTTCTCGTCCTCGCCGCGGTTTGGCACGGCCTTTGCTTTATGTATCGCGACTAACTCACGAGGAGCGAAGCGATGCGCAAGGTAGCGATCTACGGCAAGGGCGGCATCGGCAAGTCCACGACCACGCAGAACACGGTGGCCGGGCTCGCCGAGATGGGAAAGAAGATCATGGTCGTCGGCTGCGACCCGAAGGCGGACTCCACGCGCCTCCTCCTGGGCGGCCTCTCGCAGAACACGGTGCTGGATACCCTCAGGATGGAAGGCGAGGACCTGGAACTCGACGACATCGTGAAGACCGGGTACGGCAAGACCACCTGCGTGGAATCGGGCGGACCCGAGCCGGGCGTCGGTTGCGCGGGTCGCGGCATCATCACCTCCATCAACATGCTGCAGCAGCTCGGCGCCTACGCCGACGACCAGGCCCTGGACTACGTCTTCTACGACGTCCTCGGCGACGTCGTCTGCGGAGGCTTCGCCATGCCCATTCGGGAGGGCAAGGCCGAGGAGATCTACATCGTCGTGTCCGGCGAGATGATGGCCATGTACGCCGCCAACAACATCTGCAAGGGCATCGTGAAGTTCGCCGAGTCCGGCGTCGTGCGCCTGGGCGGCCTCATCTGCAACAGCCGCAAGGTGGACAACGAGGAGGCCATGATCGAGGCCCTAGCGGCCAAGCTCGGCACCCAGATGACCCACTTCGTGCCCCGCGACAACATGGTCCAGCGCGCCGAGATCAACCGGAAGACCGTCATCGAATTCGATCCTGCCCACGGCCAGGCGGACCAGTACCGGGCCTTGGCCAAGAAGATCGACGGGAACGACAAGTTCGTCATCCCCAAACCCCTGACCACCGAGGAGCTCGAGAGCCTCCTGATGGAATACGGCATAGCGAATTAACCGTTCGCCCCGGTTGGGCGAACGGTTAATTACCGCAGTTTCCTGAGGAAACTGCGACTTTATCGGGATGCGAAAACTGAAGTTTTCGCATCCGCCCCGGGCGGGTAAACGCCCGGCAACAGTATGGAGGTAATCGGATGGTGATGGTCAGGGCGATAGTGAGGCCGGAGAAGACGGACGCGGTGTTGGAAGCGCTCATGGAGGCGGGATTTCCGGCGGTCACCAAGGTGTCGGTCGTCGGGCGCGGCAAGCAGCGCGGCATCAAGATCGGCGAGATCACCTACGACGAGCTGCCCAAGGAGCTCCTCATCACGGTGGTGAAGTCCAAGGACAAGGACTACGTGATCAAGACGATCATGCAGGCGGCCCGCACGGGCGACAAGGGCAGCTACGGCGACGGCAAGATCTTCGTAAGCCCGGTGGAGGAAGTCTATACGGTCTCCTCCGGCGTCAAGGAAGCGTCGGACCTCGCCGCGGGGGCCGCGGGCGCGGTGCCGGTCGCCGCGGGAGCCGAAGCATGAAGGAAGTCATGGCGGTCATCCGCATGAACATGATCAACAAGACCAAGAAGGCGCTCTGCGACGCGAACATCCCGAGCTTCACGGCGCGCGAGTGCCTGGGGCGGGGGAAGGGGATGGTGGATTTCACCGTCCTGCACGGCGCGGAACGGGGCTACGAGGAGGCGATCGCCCAGCTCGGGCAATCGCAGCGCCTCATACCGAAGCGATGGTTGACCATCGTCATCCCCGACAAGCTGGTCAAGAAGACCGTCGATACGATCATCGCGGTGAACCGTACGGGGAAGGCCGGCGACGGCAAGATCTTCGTCCTCCCCGTGAGCGAGGCCTACCGGGTGCGCACCGCCGAATCCGGCGACCGCGTCCTGGACGAGGCGTGAGGAGAAGGACATGAGCGAAATGGATACGACCGTAGTCGAGCCCCTCGCGGGAACGGCCGTCTTCACGGCGGCGGAGGGCGCGGAGCTCAAGAAGGCCCTGCTGGAGAAGTATCCGCCCAAGATCGCGCGGAAGCGCGAGAAGCAGATCGTCGTCAATAAGAAGGGCGAGACCGTGCCGAGCCCCGCGGGGGAGAGCCCCGCCGTGCCGGAAATAGGGGCGAACACGCGGACCCTGCCCGGCATCATCACCCAGCGCGGCTGCACCTACGCCGGCTGCAAGGGCGTCGTCGTGGGTCCCACGCGCGACATCCTCCAGATCACCCACGGCCCGATCGGCTGCGGCTTCTACAGCTGGCTCACCCGGCGCAACCAGACCCGGCCCGAGTCGCCCTCGGACGACAACTTCATGCCCTACAGCCTCTCCACGGACCTCCAGGACAACGACATCGTCTTCGGCGGGGAGAAGAAGCTGCGGGCGGCCATCAAGGAAGCCTACGAGACCTTCCATCCCAAGGCCATCGCGGTCTTCTCCACGTGTCCGGTCGGCCTCATCGGCGACGACGTGCACGCCGCCGCCCGCGACATGTCGGAAGAACTCGGCATCACCGTCTTCGCCATGAGCTGCGAGGGGTACAAGGGCGTCTCCCAGTCGGCCGGCCACCACATCGCGAACAACGCGGTCTTCACCCACGTGGTCGGCAAGAACCCCGAAGCGCCGGAAGGGAAGTTCAAGGTCAATCTCCTGGGCGAGTACAACATCGGGGGAGACTCCTTCGAGCTGGAACGCGTCTTCGGCGTCCTCGGCCTCACCCTGGTGACGACCTTCTCCGGCAACTCCACGTTCGTATCGATGGGCCAGGCGCCCTTCGCCGACGTGAACCTGGTCATGTGCCACCGGTCCATCAACTACATGGCCGAGATGATGGAGACGAAGTACGGCATCCCCTGGTTCAAGGTGAACTTCATCGGCGCCGGCCCGACGGCCAAGTCCCTCCGGCACATCGCGGAGTATTTCGGCGACGCCGAGCTCACCGCCGCGACCGAGAAGCTCATCGCGGAGGAGAGCGCCGCGGTGGCGGCCGAGCTGGCCAAGATCAAGCCGCGGCTCGAGGGGAAGACGGTGCTCATGTACGTGGGCGGGAGCCGCGCCCACCACTACCAGGACCTCTTCGCGGAGCTCGGCATGAAGGTGCTCTCCGCGGGTTACGAGTTCGCCCACCGCGACGACTACGAGGGCCGCAAGGTGCTTCCGGACATCAAGATCGACGCGGACAGCCGCAACATCGAACAGCTCCAGGTGGAGGCCGATCCGGACCGTTTCGCGCCGCGCAGGACGGAGACGCAGCTCGCGACGCTCAAGACCGCGGGCATCCCGGTCGGCGAGTACGAGGGCATGATGGCCGAGATGGCCGACGGCACCCTCGTCATCGACGACGTGAGCCACCACGAGACGGAGGCCCTCATCGAACTCCTCAAGCCCGACCTCCTCTGCGCGGGCATCAAGGAGAAATACGTGGTGCAGAAGCACGGCATCCCGCTCAAGCAGCTGCACAACTACGACATCGGCGGACCCTACGCCGGCTTCCGCGGCGCGGTCAACTTCTACCGCGAGATCGACCGCCTCGTGAACGGCTCGGTCTGGACCAAACTCAAGGCCCCCTGGGACCTCAACCCGGAGCTCTCCGGCTCCTACTGCATGAAGGACGAGATCGTATGAGCACGACCCCCTTGCTGCGCCACACGGGGACGGAATCCGTCCCGCGGACCGCGCTCACCATCAACCCGGCCAAGACCTGCCAGCCCATCGGGGCCATGTACGCGGCCCTCGGCGTGCACCGCTGCCTGCCGCACAGCCACGGTTCCCAGGGCTGCTGCGCCTACCACCGGAGCGCGCTGACGCGGCACTACAAGGAGCCGGTCATGGCGGCCACCTCGTCGTTCACCGAGGGAGCCTCCGTCTTCGGGGGACAGAGCAACCTGCTCCAGGCCGTCGGCACGATCTTCTCGCTCTACGACCCCGACCTGATCGCCGTGCACACGACCTGTCTCTCCGAGACGATAGGGGACGACATCCCGCAGATCATCGGCAAGGCCCGCGCCGAGGGGAAGATCCCCGCGGGTCGGACGGTGATCCACGCGAACACGCCGAGCTACATCGGCAGCCACGTCACCGGCTTCGCCACTATGGTCCGCGCCTTCGTGGATTATTTCGCCGAACGGACGGGCAGGAAGGAATCGAAATTCGCCGTTTTCCCCGGGTGGGTCGAGCCCGCGGATATGGCGGAACTCAAGCGCATGCTCGATTCAATGGACCTCCCCTTTGCGTTGCTGCCCGACACGAGCGGCGTCTTGGATGGTCCGCTCACCGGTACCTTCGAAATGTATCCCGAGGGCGGCACCCGCGTGGACGACATCCGCCGCCTCGGGGACGCGCCCGCATCCTTCGCCCTGGGGCCCACCGCCTCGGGGCCCGCGGCGAAGCTCTTGGACACGAAGTGCCGGGTGCCCTGCCACATCCTGGACTTGCCCATCGGGCTCGCGGCGACCGACCGTTTCCTGGATACGGTGCGTCGGGTGGCGGGGGTCGCCGTGAGCGAGACGCTCATCAAGGAGCGCGGCCGTCTCTTGGACCTGATGGCGGACATGCACCAGTACACGTACGGGAAGACCGTCGCCCTCGCCGGCGACCCGGACCAGCTCGCGCCCCTGGCCGAGTTCCTGAAGGACCTGGACATGGAGCCCAAGTACGTCGTCACCGGCACGCCGGGCAAATCCTTCGAGTCGCGCCTGACGGAGCTCGTCGGCGAATACGGCGAGGGGCGTTGGCTCGGGGCTCCCGGGGACCTCTTCGCCCTGCACCAGAAGCTCAAGGCGGAACCGACCGACCTCCTCATCGCGAACACCTACGGCAAGTACATCGCCCGCGACGAGGACATCCCCTTCGTGCGATTCGGCTTCCCCATCCTGGATCGGGTGGGCCACGCGGATTTCCCCTACGTCGGGTACCGCGGGGCGCTCCGCCTCATGGAGAAGATCCTCTCGGCGCTCCTGGACCGCATCGATCGGGACGCGCCGAACGAGAGCTTCGAGCTGGTTCTGTAGGTACTCGGTATTCGGGCCGGCGCGATCGGGAGGACGGATATGGATACGGCGTACGTAACGCTTGAAGGCAGGAACGGCCACGTCGCCGCGGCGGGGGAGGGGAAGCTCGACCTCGCTTGCGGGAAGGCCAGCGTCGCGGGCAGCGTGAGCCAGCGGGCCTGCGTGTTCTGCGGTTCCCGGGTGGTCCTCTACCCGGTGGCCGACGCGGTCCACCTGGTCCACGGCCCCGTGGGCTGCGCCGCCTACACCTGGGACATCCGCGGCGCCGTGTCCTCCGGCCCCCAATTGCACCGGCTTTCCTTCTCCACCGACCTCAGGGAAACCGACGTGGTTTTCGGAGGCGAGAAGAAACTCTACCGGGCCCTCTCGACCCTCATAGAAGAGCACGCTCCGGCCGCCGCCTTCGTGTACGCCACCTGCATCGTCGGCATCATCGGCGACGACGTGGCCGCCGTATGCCGGCGCGTGGAGGCGGAGTGCGGCATCCCGGTCATCCCCGTCCATTCCGAGGGCTTCAAGGGCACCAAGAAGGACGGCTACCGCGCCGCCTGCGACGCCCTCCTCTCGCTGGTGGGCACCGCTCCCGCGGCCGCCCCCGGGGCGGCTTCAGGCGCGGCAGCCTACCGCGGCGACCCCGCCGTAGCCTCCAGCCCCTATTCGATCAACATCCTCGGCGAGTTCAACCTCGCGGGGGAAGCCTGGATCATCCGCCGCTACTACGAGCGCATGGGCGTGAAAGTCCAGTCCGTGCTCACCGGCGACGGCCGCATCGACGAGATACGCGCGGCGCACACGGCCCGGCTCAACGTGGTCCAGTGTTCGGGTTCCATGACCTACCTGGCAAAGGCGATGCAGGAAAAGTACGGCATGCCCTCCGTCCAGGTCTCCTATTTCGGCCTCGACGACATGGCGGAGGCGCTCTACGCCGTCGCCGCGGCCTTTCCGGAGGCCCCCGAAATCATGGAGAAGGCCCGCGCGCTCGTGATCGAGGAGATCGGAAAGACCCTGCCCGCCCTGGAAGCCTTCCGCGCCGGACTTTCGGGAACGCGGGCGGCCATTTACGTCGGCGGCGCCTTCAAGGCCCGGTCCCTCGTGAAGGCCCTCCGCCTCCTCGGCGTCTCCACCGTGCTCGTGGGTTCCCAGACCGGGAACGCGGACGACTACCGCGATCTCGCCTCCCTCTGCGATCCGGGCACCATCATCGTCGACGATTCGAATCCGGCCGAGCTTTCGCGCTTCCTCCAGCTCAAGGACGCGCGGATCTTCATCGGCGGGGTCAAGGAGCGGCCCATCGCCTTCAAGCTCGGCATCGGTTTCTGCGACCACAACCACGAGCGCAAGATACCCCTCGCGGGTTTCGAGGGAATGGTGAACTTCGCCCGGGAGGTCCACGCCACGGCCACGAGTCCGGTGTGGGATCTCATCCGCGGCGATCGGGGAGGACGGAAATGAACGGATCGATAGTCGCTGAAGCCCTCCGGGGCGCCCCCTCTTCGCGGCAGGAGGCCCGCTCGTGGGCGGCAGCCGCGTCTCCGCGTTCGGAAGAGTTCGAGGTGACCCGCAATTCCTGCGTCGTCTGCGCTCCGCTCGGCGCGACGCTGGCCTTCGCCGGGGTGGAGCGCGGCATGACCCTGCTCCACGGGTCCCAGGGGTGCTCCACCTACATCCGGCGCTACACGATCTCCCATTTCCGCGAGCCGCTCGACGCCGCGAGCTCCAGCTTCACGGAAGAAACGGCGGTCTTCGGCGGGGGAGACCGCCTGCGCCAGGCTTACGCGAACCTCCTGCGGGCCTACGAGCCCGCCTTCGTCGGGGTCGCCACGACCTGCCTGGCCGAGACCATCGGGGAGGACGCGGCCGCGGCCAGCCGGGCTCTGTCCCCCCTCTTAGGTCCCGGCAGCCCCCTCGTGGCCTTCGTGTCTTCGCCGAGCTATCGCGGCGACCATCGCGAAGGCTTCCGCGCCGCGCTCCGCGCCATCGTGGAGGCGGCGTGCCCCGCGGACCGAGCGCACGCCGAGACGAAGGCTTCCGAGGGGGACAGAGCTTCGCCGGCGGCTCCTTCCGCAGCCTTCCGCCCCGTGGCCGTCTTCCCGACCCTCCTTTCCCCCGCCGACCTGCGCTGGCTCAAGGAGGTTTTCGCCGCCTTCAGGCTCCGGGCCGTCCTCGTTTCCGACTATTCGGATACCTTGGACGGCGGCCCGTGGCCGGCCCACCGCCTCCTCCCCGCGGGCGGGACGAGCGCGGCCGACCTGGCCTCGCTGCGTTCCGCCTTCGCCTCGGTAGAGTTCGGCACGCCGGTCGCCGAGGATCGGTCCGGCGCCCGCTATCTCCAGGAAGCGTTCGGCGTGCCCCTGAGGCGCCTCGCGCTTCCGGTCGGCGTCCGCGCGACCGAAGAGCTGCTGAACCTGCTGTCCGAGCTCTCGGGGCGGGCGATACCCGCGGCCTTCGCGGCCGAACGGGAGAGGCTCTTGGACTCTTACGTGGACGCGCACAAGACGGTCCGCTTCGCCCGTGCCCTCCTGTACGGGGACCGCGACCTCGCGGACGCCCTCGAAACCTTTTGCGCGGAAGTCGGCATGGAAGGCGTCCGCGCGGAGGGGGAGGGCCGCGATTTCGCCGCGGCGGAAGCCGCCGCGGCGGCCGCCGCGGCCGATGGCCGTCCCGTCGACCTCCTCATCGGCAATTCGAAGGGGTACAAGACCGCCCGGAGCCTGGGCGCGCCGCTCGTACGCGTCGGCTTCCCCATCCACGACCGCTACGGCGGCCAGCGCGTCCGCGTCCTCGGCTACGCCGGGGCCCAGGAACTTTTCGACCGCGTCGTGAACGCGCTCGTCGAACGTAGACAGGAGGAGAGCGATGTCGGCTACACCTACTATTGAGCGAGTCGAGGGCCGGCAGCATCCCTGCTTCGATGCCGCCTGTTCCGCGGAGGCCGCCCGGATCCACCTGCCGGTGGCGCCGCGCTGCAACGTGCAGTGCCGCTTCTGCGACCGCGCCTTCGACTGCGCGAACGAGAGCCGGCCCGGCGTCACGGCTTCCCTCCTGAGCGCCGAGGAAGCCGCGGACCGCGTGGACGGGCTCCGCGCTCGGCTGCCGAACCTCGCGGTGGTCGGCATCGCCGGCCCCGGCGATCCCCTGGCCAACCCGAAGGAAACCTTCGCCGCGCTCCGCCTCGTCCATGAGCGACATCCCGACCTCAGCCTCTGCCTGGCGACCAACGGGCTCGCCCTGCCGGACCACGTCGAGGAGATCGCCCGCCTGGGCGTATCGCACCTCACGGTGACGGTGAACGCGATCAGGCCCGAGGTCGGCAGGTCGATCTATTCCTGGGTCCGCGCGAACGGCCGCGCGCTCACGGGGACGGAGGCGGCCGAGCTCCTCTGGGAGCGCCAGAAGGCGGGTATCGCGGCGGTCGCCGCCGCGGGCATCACGGTGAAGATCAACACCATCCTCGTGCCGGGCGTGAACGAGGGGGAGGTGGAGCCGATCGCGCGAGCCTGCGCGGAGCTCGGCGCACGCTTCATGAACCTCATCCCCCTCCTGCCGGTGAAGGGTACTCCCTTCGAATCGGCGGGGGAGCCGCCGCGCTCCCTCATGACCGCTCTCCGCACCGCGGCGGCGGGGCACCTCGCCCAGCTTTCCCACTGCAAGCGATGCAGGGCGGACGCCGCGGGGCTGCTCGGCCGGGACCTCGGCCAAGCGGTACTCGCGAAGGCTTCGGCCGGCGAAAGCGCTGCCGCCGAGGGACAGAGCTCGGAGGGACAGAGCCTCGAGGGACAGAGCTCGGAGGGACAGAGCTCGGAGGGACAGAGCTCGCGCGCGCCGCGGAAGCGGTCCTTCCTCGCGGCGGTCGCGAGCCGGGAAGGCCTCCTCGTCAACCAGCACCTGGGCGAGGCCGAACGGCTCTTCGTCTTCCGCGTGGAGGCCGACGGGAGCTGCGGGACGGAGGATATCCGAAGCCTGCCGGCCGAGGGCGGCGGGGCGGAGCGGTGGGAAGCGGTGGCCGATTCCCTGGCCGACTGCGAGGCCCTCCTGGTCGCGGGCATCGGCGCGCCGCCCCGGCGGGTCCTGGAAGGCCGCGGCATCGCCGTCCACGTGGTGGAGGGCCTCGTCTCGGAGGCCCTCGGCGCCCTCGCCAAAGGGAAGGACCTGTCCTTCCTCGCGCGCCGGTCCGCCTGCGGAAGCGGCTGTTCGGGTTCAGCGTCGCGCGGCTGCGGCTGCGCGTAATCGGCCGCCTCGGGGCGGCCCAATGCACCGGGAGGAGACCATGACTAAACCGACCACGCATCTGCTCGTCTGCGGAAGTTTCCGCGCCTCGGGAACGCCGCAAGGCGTCTGCGCCAAGAAGGGCTCCACGGACCTGCTCGCCTATCTTGAGACCGAGCTCGCCGACCGCGGCATGGGCGAGGTTACGGTGACCGCGACCGGCTGCCTCAAGGCTTGCGACCGCGGTCCCATCCTCGTGGTCTATCCCCAAAACCAGTGGTACGGGGGGGTGGAAGGCGAAGAGGCCATCGACGCCATCCTGGACGCGATCGAGGCGGGCTCGGTCGCGTCGGCCTACGAGTTGCGATGAGGGACGGACCGGCTTTAGGCGAGGTACCGTCGCCTACAGACCATGCGGGTCGGCCCGTAGCCGCTTTGGTCATAGAAGGCGAGCGCGCCGGCGTTGTTCGCGTCGGCCAGGAGCTGTACGCGGGTCGCCCCGCGCGCGCGGCACCACTCCTCCACCGCGGCTACCAGCGCGGAGGCGATTCCGAACCGCCTATGGCTTCCCTGGACGAAAAGATCCTCCAGGAGCCCCGAAGGGCCGCCTTCGGCGGTGGAGACGACGAGCTGCACGGTGACCATACCGACCGCGTCGCCGGCCGCGTTCTCCGCGACGAAGGCTGCCGCGTCCTCCGTTCGCGCGAGAATGGCGCGGATGCCCGCCTCGTGCTTGTCCGGGGCGGGCACGAAATCCCGCTCGATGGAAAAGAGTTCGGCGATCATGGCGGCGAGCGTCGCCGCATCGTCCTCTTCGGCTTTCCGGATCGTGATGTCCATGACCGCCTTTATAGGAGCCGCCCCGCGTGAGCGACAAGGGCCGTACCGCGATTATCGACACGACCCTCCGCGACGGCGAACAGGCTGCGGGCGTCGCCTTCTCCTCCGGAATGCGCCTGGAGATCGCGCGGGCCCTCGTCGGGGCCGGCGTGAAGGAACTGGAAGCCCTCGTCCCCGCCATGGGCAGGGACGAGGAGGAGGAGTTCGCCCGGCTCGCGGCCGAGTCGGGCGCGAGCCGCCTCATCGCCTGGAACCGGATGCGCCGGTCCGACGCCGAGGCTTCCCTCCGCGCGGGCGCGAAGACGGTGCACCTTTCGGTGCCCGCTTCGGACGCGATGCTCGCCGGTAAGCTCGGCTGGTCGCGGGAGCGCGCGCTCGAGGAGACGAAAGTCCTCTCGGCCTATTGTCGCGACCGCGGCGTCGACGTTATCGTCGGGGCTGAAGACGCGTCGAGGGCAGATACCTCGTTCGTGGTCGATCTTGCGGGGACCGCGGCGGCGGCGGGCGCCTTCCGCTTCCGGTACGCGGACACCGTCGGCCTACAGGACCCCTTCGCCGCCTATGGGGCTGCGCGGCGCCTCGCGGAAGGCATCGGAGTAGAGGTGGAGTACCACGCGCACAACGACTTGGGCCTCGCGACCGCCAACGCGCTCGCGGCCGCCGCGGCGGGAGCCGCCGTCAGCGCGACCGTTTGCGGCCTCGGGGAGCGGGCGGGGAACGCCGCCCTGGAGCAAGTCGTCGCCGCCCTGGAACTCCAGCGCGGCGTGTCCACCGGGGTGGACCTCCTGAGCCTGCCCGCCCTCTGCGCCCTCGTCGCCGCGGCCGCGCGGCGGCCCATCCCCGCGGACAAGCCCATCGTGGGCGCGGCTGCCTTCGCCCATGAGTCGGGCATCCACGTGGACGGCCTGCTCAAGGACCCCGCCCTCTACGAGTTCGTGCGCCCCGAAATCTTCGGCTTGGAGCGCTCCTTCGTCCCGGGCCGGCATTCGGGCCGCGCGGCCTTGAGCCACTGCGCCCGCGCCCTCGGCCGCGCCGTGGAGGCGACGGAGCTCGACGGCCTTTCCGCGCGCGTCCGCGCGCGCTGGGAAGCCGGCGCCCCGGCCGATCCCTGGCGGGCCTTCGCGGAGCTCCTTGGGAAGGAGGGCGGCGATGCGCGCTGAACGCCTCTGCTCGCCCGTCTGTTCCTGCGTCCTCCCGCTCTTCTACGAGCTGAGCCGCTCGATCGAATCGAGCGGCGACATCCATGAGGTCATGGCCGCCGCGGTGGGCGTCATCGTGAAGAACCTCGTCGGCACGGAGCGGGTGGTCCTGTCGGTGCTCAACCGGAAGACCGGCGCCATGTTCATAGAGAACGCCTGGGGGCTCAGCGACGAGGAGCGCGCCCGCGGCGTCTACCGGGTCGGCGAGGGCATCACCGGGCGCGTAGCCCAGACCGGCGAGGCCGTCGTGGTCCCGAGCATCGCGGCGGAGCCCGAATTCCTGGACCGGACCGGAGCGCGCAAGGACCTCGATACTTCGAACCTCTCCTTCATCTGCGTCCCCATCAAGCTCGGCAGGGAAGTGATGGGCACCCTCGCCGTGGACCGCGCGAATCCCGGCGGCGCGGAGCTCCAGGAGGACCTGGAGCTCCTCACGGTCGTCGCCTCCATGATCGCCCAGGCCGTCCAGCTCCACCGCGCCCGCAGCGAGGAGAACGCCGAATTGCGGGAAGAGAACCGGAGGCTCCACGAGGAACTCGCGGAGCGCTTCAGGCCGGAGAACATAGTCGGGAACTCCGGGCCGATGCGCGCGCTCTACAAGATGCTGCGCAAGGTCGCGGACAAGAATACGCCCGTGCTCGTCCTGGGCGAGTCGGGAACCGGCAAGGAACTCGCGGCAGCCGCCCTCCACTACGGCAGCCGCCGCGCCGCGGGTCCCTTCGTCCGCTTCAACTGCGCCGCCATCCCCGAGTCCCTCGCGGAGAGCGAGATGTTCGGCCATGAGCGCGGTTCCTTCACCGGCGCCGTCGCGCGGCGCGTCGGCCGCTTCGAGGAAGCGGACGGGGGAACCCTCTTCATGGACGAGGTCGGCGAACTCAGCCTCCCCATCCAGGCCAAACTCCTCCGGGTCCTCCAGACGCGCGAGTTCGAGTGCGTCGGCAGCAACAAGACCATCTCCGTGGACATCCGCATCATCGCCGCGACGAACCGTGACCTCGCCCTCCTCGTGAAGGAAGGCCGGTTCCGTGAAGACCTCTTCTACCGCCTCAACGTGTTTCCCCTGGTCCTGCCGCCCCTGCGCGAGCGCGGCGGCGACATCCTCCTTCTCGCGGACCACTTCGTGGAAAAGTACGCGGCCCTCCACGATTCTCCCGTACGGAGGATCTCCACCCCCGCGATCGACGCGCTCATGGCCTACCATTGGCCGGGCAACGTGCGCGAGCTGGAGAACGTGATCGAGCGGGCGGTGATCCTCGCCGAGGACGGGGTCATCCACGCCTACCACCTGCCGCCCTCGCTCCAGATGCCCGAAGGCTCGGGTACGCGGTACCGGGGGAGCATGGAGGACCGCCTCGATTCGGTGGAGCGCGAACTCATCGTGGACTCCCTCAAGACCGCGCGGGGCAACATGGCCCAAGCCGCCCGCGACCTCGGCCTCTCGGAGCGCGTCATGGCCCTCCGGGTGCAGAAGCACGGCATCGATTTCCGCCTCTTCAGGCCCAAGTCCACCTAAAACACTTGAATCAACGTTCAAGTATTGACATTCCGGTTCGTCCGCAGTAATACTTTGATCGTCGCTCGATATTTGAATACTTGTTCAAATGAGCAAGCGAAATCGAGGGAGGATGACTATGGCGGTCGCGGAAAAAGTCGAGGTCTGTTCCTGCGAAACGATTCACGAGGAGGCCGTCGCGGCCGCGCGGAAGATCATTCCGCCGTCCGCGATGCTCGGCGAGCTCGGCGAATTCTTCAAGGTGCTGACCGATCCCACGCGGCTCAAGGTCCTCTACGCGCTCGGCTCGGGTGAGCTCTGCGTCTGCGACCTCTCGGCGACCACGGGCGCTGCCGTGTCGTCGGTGAGCCACCATCTCGCGGCCCTGCGGCGCGCGCGGCTCGTGAAGCCGCGGCGCGCGGGGCGCGTGATCTTCTACTCCTTGGCCGACGAACATGTCCAAAGCATCGTAGCCTTCGCCCGGGAGCACCTTTCGGAGTAACCCTATGGCGACCTATCGCCTGGAAAACCTGGACTGCGCCGTGTGCGCGGCCAAGCTCGAGAGCGACCTCAAGAAATGCGACTTCGTCAAATCCGTGTCCATCGATTTCGGGACCCTGTCCATGAAGATCGATGCCGCCAATATGGAGGCGGTTACGGCCGAGATCGGCCGCCTGGAACCCGCGGGCCGCGTGGTGGCGCGCGGCGCGGCCCCCGGCCGCGAGCGTGCGGCCGGAGGCCGCCCCGCGGCGAAGGGCCAAGG
>JAEXTK010000227.1 GCA_023406985.1 Spirochaetota bacterium
CCGCGGGGGTGCGGCGCCCGCAGGGACGTTAATGCTTGTCCTTAACCTTCTCTTTTTCCTTGATGATCTTCGATTCCAGTTTATCGATGAGCTTGTCGATTGCGGCATTGAGCTCGAAGTCGCGTTCGGCGACGTGGACCGAGACGCCCCAGCGGAAATTGACCGTGGCTTCGACATTGAAGTCTTTTTCTTTGGTGAACGTGAACAATAAATCCACGATCATATTCTCGGCATTCGGTATGCGCGAGATTTTCTTGTCGAGGAATTCGCGGGTCCCTTCCCGAAGCGCGAAATGGACGGCCTTCACGTCGATGTTCATGCGAGCCTCCTTGAGAATGAGAATCGACCGCGACGTCCGAGCGCCGAAACGCCCCGGCGGCTCAACGGTCGTACGAAGAACCGAGATCCAATTCGTTGCGGTATTTCGCGACGGTCCTCCGCGCGAGCGGTATGCCCTTGCGCGCCAGGAGATCGGCGATCTCTTGGTCGGACAGGTGCCGCGATTCCTCCGCGATCATCTCCTTTATGATCTCTTTCACCCCTTCCTTGGAATACCGCGAGCCGCTGGAGCCGGCCCCGCTGATCGAATTGGTGAAGAAATGCCGAATCTCGAAGATGCCCCACTCCGTCTGCAGGTATTTGCCGTTGGCGATGCGGGAGACGGTCGTCTCATGGACGCCGATCTCCTGCGCGATGTCCTTGAGGGTGAGCGGCGCGAGGCGCTTCGGCCCGTCGGTGAAGAACGACCGCTGGAACTCCACGATCGCCCGGGCCACGCGGAGCAGGGTATGGTTGCGCTGGTTGATCGACCGGATGAACCACCGCGCTTCCTTGATGTTCTCCTTCACGAAGTCGCGCACGGGCTTGCCGCCCCCCTTGTCGTCGGAGAGCTTCATGAAGAAGGGATTGATGCCGAGGATCGGTATCTCCTCGTCGTTGAGGATGATGACGAATTCCCCGTCCTTCCGGATGACCTGGAGGTCGGGCATCACGTAGCGGGCTTCCCCCGTGCCGAACTGCCGGCCCGGGAAGGGCGAGAGCCCCTTCACGAATTCCAGGATTTCGCGGACCTCTTCCTCGCTCCGCTTCATGCGCTTGGCGGCTTCGGCGGTCTTGCCCTTGTCGAGGAGCTCGAGGTGTTCGAGGACGTCCTCCACGCCGTCGGGCGCGTCGCTCCGGAGGCGCGTCTGCACGAGGAGGGACTCCTTGTAATCGGCGACGCAGGTTCCCTGCGGGTCCAGGGCTCGGACGAGCTCCATGGCCGCGCGGACGATTCCCGGATCGGCGTCCTTCAGGAGGAGGGAGACCGGCTCCTTGTGGAAGCCGTCCGAGTCGAGGTTCTGGATGAGGAGTTCGCCGACGCGGCGGGTTTCCTCGTCCACCGGCTGGAGGCGGAACTGCCAGAGCAGGTGCTCCTGGAGGGTTTCCGGCCGGGACGGCACCCCCTCGATGAACTTGCGCCGCTCGTCCGACTCCTCTTCGCCCGCTTGGCGCGAGAAGCCCGGGTCGGAGGTCGCCTCGAAGTAATCGTCCTCCTCCCTGCGGGGGGAAAACTCGTCCAGGGAGACCGTGGTCCGGTCCTCCAAGACTTCCAAGGCGGGATTGCGCTCCAGTTCCTCCTGTATCCGTTCGCGCAGATCGACCACCGGAAGAGCCATCAGCTTGATCGACTGGAACAGCTGAGGATTCATCTTGAGTCGTTGCTCTTGAACGAACGAGGGACGCTGAAGCTGCAAAACGCGACTCCTTCCGTGGCGATTCCGGCGGAAGTCGACCGGTCGGTCGGCGGCTTCCGAGTAAACTATTGTTTCGTACCGGTCCTTTGTCAAGGTAAGCCGGTTGACCGAGGCCGCGCGGCTCCCCTATAGTCGCCCCGGAGGCCGCGCATGGCACGCATCGACGAGCGCCTCGCCGCGAACGGAACGGCGATCCCCGACATCCTTCTTCCCTCCCCCCGCGTGGACCTGGAAGCCTGGGCCGTAGTGGCCTGCGACCAGTTCACCCAGGATCGCGGCTACTGGCGGCGCGTGGAGGAACGCGCGGCCGGCTCTCCGTCCATGCTCCGCATGATCCTGCCGGAAGTCTATCTGGATGATGGAGATAGGTCATCACGCGTGGCGGGTATCCGTTCCGCCATGGATGCGTACCTCGCCGACGGAGTCTTCTCCCGTCCCTTCCGCGGCGCCATGTACATCGAGCGCGCCACGCCGCACCACGCGCTCCGCCGCGGCCTCGTCCTGGCCGTCGACCTGGAACGGTACGAATGGGAAGCCGAGAGCCGGCCCCTGATCCGCGCCACCGAGGGCACGGTCCGCGAGCGCATCCCGCCCCGCATGGAGATCCGCCGCGGCGCCCCCCTGGAGTCTCCCCACGTCCTCCTCCTCATCGACGACGACGAGCGGTCCTTGATCGAGGGCCTCGGCGACCGCGCGCCCCGCCGCGCGCCCCGCTACGAGACCGGCCTCATGCTCGGCGCCGGTTCGATCCGCGGCTGGGCCTTGGACCGCGAGGAGGACTGGGCCTATCTCGCCGAAGGCCTCGAGCGCCTGGCAGCCCGGTCGGCCGCCCGCTACGGCGCCGAGGACGGCGCCGGAAGCGGCGACCGCGCCGCGGCCCCCTTCCTCTTCGCCGTCGGCGACGGCAACCATTCCCTCGCGACCGCGAAGGCGGTCTGGGACGAATACAAGGCCGCCCACGCCTCCGATCCCTCCCTCATGACCCATAGCGCCCGCTGGGCCCTGGTGGAGGTGGAGAACATTTACGACGAGGGGATCGAGTTCGAACCCATCCACCGCGTCGTCTTCGGCGCCGACCTGGCCGCCGTCGCCGCCGCCCTCTCGGCCCTTCCCGCGTACTCCGCCACGACCGTGGGAGACCCGGTCGCCCTCTCCCGCCTCGTCGCCGCCGAGGGCGTCGGCCACACCCGCTACGGCCTCGTCTCCCCCTCCGGCTGCCTCCTCGTGGAGACCGCCGCCCAGGGCGTCTCCACCGAACCCCTGCAGCCGCTCCTCGACTCCTTCGTCGCCTCCGCGCCCGGCCGGACCATCGACTACCTCCACGGTGCCGACGAAACCGTCCGCGTCGCCCTCCAGGGCGGCT
Source organism: Spirochaetota bacterium (assembly GCA_023406985.1). Classification (GTDB taxonomy): domain Bacteria; phylum Spirochaetota; class Spirochaetia; order Treponematales; family Breznakiellaceae; genus JAEXTK01. The sequence goes on from JAEXTK010000227.1 coordinate 3,100, forward strand.
CCTCCCCGGCCGACGCCCCGCGCGGCACGGCGGCGCCCGGCGCCGTCGGCATCCTCCTCCCCCCCGTCGGCAAATCCTCCCTCTTCGCCACCGTCGCCCGCTCCGGTCCCCTGCCGCGGAAGAGCTTCTCCATGGGCGAAGCCGTCGAAAAGCGCTTCTACCTTGAATGCCGCGCCCTTTTCCGCTAATATCCCCCGTACGCCGGCGTGGTGGAATGGTAGACACGGTGGACTCAAAATCCACTGGCCGCGAGGTTGTATGGGTTCAAGTCCCATCGCCGGTATACGCTAGAGAGCGCGTCCTTCGGACGCGCTCCTTTTTTTTGTGCGGCGATGGGACTTGAACCGAGCGCCGTCCCGAGCGATAGCGAGGGTGAGGCACAGGATGTGCCGAAAGGCGCGAAGGCGACCTGGAAGGAGTCCGCAGGA
>JAEXTK010000233.1 GCA_023406985.1 Spirochaetota bacterium
GTCCGATCCTGAGCGGATCGGACCGTATGTCGTTGACCGCTTACGCGGCGGCTTCCGCGGGTTTCTTGCGAGTGAACGCGAGGATCGTCTCCACGGCCACGAGGACCGACAGGATGACGAGGATCAGGTGCACGTAGGGAACCGCGGGGTGGATGGCGGCGGCTTTTTTCGAAGCCGGATCGCCCCACTTGATGAGGATGGCGCTGATGAGCGACCAGTTCGCGACCGCGAACATGAACACGGCCGGAATGAAGCCCACGAGCCAATACTTCTTGATGTTCTTGGAAGAGTTGAGCAGCCAGACCGTGACGCCGATCAAGGCGAGCGCGGCGAGGAGCTGATTGGAACCGCCGAAGGTGTTCCAGAACGCCTTCCACGCGGGAACCGGTTTGCCGCCGATTTCCATGGTCGCGAAGATGAAGATGAGCGGGACGAAGGCGGTACCGAGGGTGCCGATCATGCGGCCCATCCAGTTCCTCATGCCGGAGAGTTCTTCGAAGATATACCGGCCGAGGCGGGTGCAGACGTCGAGCGTATCGTACACGAAGGTCGTGAACGCGAGGAGTCCGAAGGAGACGCCGAAGGACGCCGGGATGTGCAGCAGCTCAAGGAAGCGGCCGATGCCGGAGGCGTAGATGAAGTTCGGGGCCTTCGCGGTGAGCGGATTGCCCTTGGCGACGATCATGACGCAGGCGAGCGAGACGACCGCGACCATGCCTTCAAGGAGCATCGCGCCGTAGCCGATCGGCTTCGCATCGCTCTCCTTCTCCAGTTGCTTGCTCGTCGTTCCGGAAGAGACGAGGGAGTGGAAGCCCGAGCAGGCGCCGCAGGCGATCGTGGTGAAGAGGAGCGGGAACAACTGGGAGACCGAGTTGCCCTGGATGGTGAGGTCGGTGAAGGCGGGGTATTCGATCTTATAGCCGCCGAAAATGATGCCGATCGCGCCCGCGATGAGGGCCGCATAGAGGAAGTAGCCGCCGAGGGCTCCGCGGGGCTGGAGCAGGGCCCAAACGGGGACGATCGAGGCGATTACGCAGTATACGAGGATGATGACGCTCCACGCCTTCTGGGAGAGCGCCACGTTCGCGGGGTCGATGCCGGGGAGGAAGATCGGGATATAGCGGCCGACCCAGATCGCGACGCCGACGAGGGGGAGGAAGATGATGATGGCCCACTTCTCAGGCAGCTTCGCGTAATGCATGAGCAGTCCCATGACCACCGGCAACAGGAGGTAGAGGAGGGAGGAGGAGGCGATAGCGCCGCCCATGATCTTCTCTCCGTTCTCCAAGGTCACCGCGCCGACGAAGGAACCGGCGGTGAGGTCGGTGAAGGCGACGATGATGTACACGAGGGTAATCCAGATGAAGAGCATGAAGAGGACCCAGGCGCGCTTGGAAACGTTCACGCGGATCACGTCGGTGATGGAACGGGCTTTGTGGCGGACGGAGGCGATGAGGGATCCCATGTCGTGGACGCCGCCGATGAAGATGGATCCGACGATGATCCAGAGCAGGGCGGGGACCCAGCCGAACAGCACGCCGGCGATGATCGGGCCGTTGATGGGGCCGGCCGCGGCGATGGCCGAGAAATGCTGGCCCATGAGCATGCCCTTCTTGGCGGGTACGAAGTCCATTCCGTCATTGATTTCCTGGGCCGGCGTCTTTTTGGCGTCGTTCAGTTCGAAGACTTTTTTGGAAAGGAATTTTCCATAGGTTACGTAGGCGATGAGGAAAAGAATTCCTGATCCGGCTACGATGAAGAGAATGTTCATCAACCGCCTCCAATTAAAGAATAAAAGCTCGTAATCGTTGATACGATTCGTTCCACTTTACACCCTGCCTGATAAATCAGCAACTCGAAAAATCTTTATCAGATAAGCAATTGTATTGTGTTTTGGTAATATTTGAAGGATTCCGTACTTCGATTTTTCGCGAAATGGAATTGCGCGTTCCTACATTTTTGTCGTATCCTGTACCCCATGGAAATCGAGGATCAGGCGGCCGTGACTTCCTCGCGCCTCACGCGTGAACTTGAGGAACTCGGCTTGCTTTTCGATATCGCCCGTGCCCTGGACAAGCATGTGGAGCTCCGCAGCGCGCTCGGGCCCTTGCTCAACCTTTTGGAGACCAGGGCCGGCCTCGCGCGGGGAATGGTGACCTTATTGGACCGGGCCGTCGGCATACTCAAAATCGAGGAGGCTTCGGGCCTCACCGAGGCGGAGAAGGAGCGGGGAAAATACCGTCTCGGCGAAGGCCTCGTCGGCCGGGTCTTCGAGTCGGGGAATCCGATCGTGGTTCCCGACCTCTCCAAGGAGCAGCGGTTCCTGAACCGAGCGGGCGGTAGATCTTCCGACGACCTCGCCGGCGTCGCGTACTATTGCGTCCCGATCCGCTCGGGCGGATCGGTGATGGGGACCTTGAGCGCGGAGCGCAGGCTCGGCGTCGATCCCGACAAAGCCGGCAGCATCCTCGCCGCCGATCGCTCCATGCTCGAGCGAACCGCGGCCCTCGTGGCGGAGTCGGCCAAGCTCCGGGAACGTATCTTGGAAGAACAGTTCCGGCTCCGCAACGGACCCGGCCCGGAGCAGGATATCGTCTTCAACCCCACGGCGCTCAACGTCGCGGGGGACAAGGTCGGTTCGCTCATCGGCACCAGCGCCGCGATGCGGGCGGTGTACGACATGGTCGCGCAGGTGGCGCCGAGCGACGCGACCGTACTCGTGACCGGCGAAAGCGGGACGGGAAAAGAGCTCGTCGCCGGGGAAATACATCGAGCCTCGCGGCGCGCGGACGGCCCCTTCGTGAAGGTCAACTGCGCCGCCTTGCCCGAATCCATCATCGAGAGCGAGTTGTTCGGCCACGAGCGGGGCGCCTTCACGGGAGCCGTCGGCCAGCGGAAGGGCCGCTTCGAGCTGGCCCACGGCGGTACGATATTCCTGGACGAGATCGGCGAACTGTCTCCGCAGGTCCAGGTGAAGTTGCTCCGCGTGCTCCAAGAACGGGAAATCGAGCGGATCGGCGGGACTTCGACGATCAAGGTGGACGTCCGGGTCGTCGCGGCGACCAACCGGAACCTTGAGGACGAGTTGCGCGCCGGCCGGTTCCGCGAAGACCTCTATTATCGCTTGAACGTGTTCCCGATCCGCATTCCGCCCCTCAGGGAGCGGAAGAGCGACATCGTCCTTCTGGCCGATCACTTCGCGGAGAAGTACGCCGACCGGAACGGCAAGCTCATCAAGCGCATTTCGAGCCCCGCCCTGGACCTCCTCATGAGCTATCACTGGCCGGGCAACGTCCGCGAGCTCGAGAACTGCATAGAGCGCGCGGTGATCCTGTCATCCGATATGGTCATCCACTCCTATCACCTGCCTCCGAGTCTCCAGTCGGCTCAATCGACCAATACCGAACCGACTACGACGCTCGAGGCCGCACTGTCCCGCCTGGAGAAGGAACTCATCGTGGAAGCGCTGAAGATCGCCGGGGGCAACATGGCCGCCGCCGCGCGGAGGCTCGGTATCACGGAGCGCCAGATCGGTCTCCGCGTTCACCACTATGGCATCAACTGGAAGCTCTATCGATCTACAAAAATGTAACCGAACGATATTGAAGTACATTTATGTAGGAATATCGGTCCTTGGATTTGGCCGATTTCCTACATTTTTTTTGTTTGTGCTGAACTTTTTTCATGATGCAGGACCAAAATCTCGCGAAAATACATATCTGTAGTAAAAAAGATGCGCATGTAATGGTTTTTCTCCTCTTGGCACACTTTTAGCATTGCTAGAAGTACCAAGCTTTGAGGAGGAACCTGTCGTGCGAAGAAAAATTGTTGCTTTACTCCTGCTCGGCCTCTGTATGGGCCTTGCGGCCTTTGCTCAGGATGCCGCTGAGCCCCCCGCGATTCCCGAGGCCGTGAGTTCAGCCATCGACATGATGTGGCTCGTCATCGCCGGATCTCTCGTCTTCTTCATGCAGGCGGGGTTCGCCTTGGTGGAGACGGGCCTGACCCGGGCGAAGAACGCCACGAATATCCTGATGAAGAACCTGATGGACTTCTGTTTCGGATCCATCGTGTTCTGGATGATCGGCTGGGGATTCATGTACGGTGCCGATCAGCTCGGCGGACTCGTCGGTTTCGGCGACTTCTTCAAGGGGCCGATGGACGATCCTAAGTTCTACCGCGACTGGTTCTTCCAGGTAGTCTTCGCGGCCACTTCGGCGACCATCGTCTCGGGGGCCATGGCCGAACGGACCCAGTTCAAGTCGTACCTCATCTATACCTGCTTCATCTCTGCCTTCATTTATCCCATTTCCGGCCATTGGATCTGGGGCGGCGGTTGGTTGGCCAAGCTCGGATTCCACGACTTCGCCGGTTCCACCGTCGTCCATTCCGTCGGCGGTTGGGCTGCCCTCATGGGCGCGATCGTCCTGGGGCCCCGTATCGGTAAGTACGTCAAGGTGGACGGCAAGACGAGCGTCAAGGCCTTCCCCGGGCACAATATCGGCTGGGCTTTCTTGGGCGTGTTCATCCTCTGGTTCGGATGGTACGGATTCAACCCCGGATCGACCCTTTCCGGCATGAGTCCCGATATCGGCCGCGTCGCGGTCACCACGACCCTCGGCGGTGCGGCCGGCGCGGTCGGCGCGCTGATCTTCTCGTGGATATGGTTCAAGAAGCCCGACGCGTCCATGACCTTGAACGGCGTCCTCGCCGGCTTGGTCGCCATCACCGCGCCCTGCGCGGTGGTCTCTCCGGGCGCCGCCACCGCGATCGGCTTGATCGCCGGCGTGCTCGTGGTCCTGGCGGTCGAGTTCATCGACAAGGTCCTCAAGATCGATGATCCGGTCGGCGCGGTATCCGTCCACGCGATCAACGGCGTCTTCGGCACCCTGGCCGTCGGTATATGGGGAAACGTGGAGGGGGTCGCGGTCGGCGTGCTCCACGGGGGCGGCTGGCACCAGCTCGGCGTGCAGGCGCTCGGGGTCGTGACCGTCGCGGTTTGGGCTTGCGTCGTGAGCCTCCTGCTCTTCCTCGCGATCAAGGCCGTGTTCGGTCTGCGCGTCTCCGCGAAGGAGGAGCTCGTGGGCCTGGACCTCAGCGAGCACAAGGCGGAAGCCTACTCCGGCTTCCAGATCTTCAGCAACATGTAAGGAGGCGGGAAAATGAAACTGATCATCGCCTACATCCAGCCCCACAAGCTGAACGACGTGAAGCAGGAACTCTATAAGGCGGAAGTCTACAAGATCTCCGTGACGAACGCGATGGGGTGCGGCCAGCAGAAGGGGTACCATGAGTCCTATCGCGGAGTCGACATCGAAGTGAACCTGCTCAAGAAGGTACGGGTAGAGATCGCGGTCAACGATGGTTTCGTGAAGCCGACCGTCGACGCCATCATCAGGGGCGCCCGCTCCGGAGAAATCGGCGACGGCAAGATTTTCATCGTTCCTCTGGAGGAGTGCATCCGCATCAGGACGGGGGAGGCCGGCTCGGCGGCAATCGGGTGAAGTCGATTCGTAGTTACAAATAGGTAGAATGCCCTCGGAGATCGTACAAAAAAGTACCATTCTCCGAGGGCCCCTTTGGAAGTAAATGGGAAATATGGCCAATATAGAACATATTACGAGGTAATATTTCCTACATTCTTGGTATTTGATCCTTTTCTAACGGTTTTGAGCGAAAAGTGCATCGTTTTTATCTCCATGGCACGTTAATTGCATTAAAAAAATATCCGTTCGAATTCTGCGGGAATTCTCCGGAACACCATTCATTAAGGGAGTAAGGTATGGATACCGCGTCGCTCAAAATCGCGCTGGATACGGTGTGGGTGCTCATCACCGCTTTCCTCGTGTTCTTCATGAACCTTGGCTTCGCCATGGTCGAATCGGGGCTCTGCAGGGCCAAGAACACGGTCAACATCCTCGCGAAGAATTTCATCGTTTTCGCCATCTCCACGCTCGCGTACTTCGTAGCCGGTTTTGGCCTCATGTACGGCAACGGGAATCCCCTCGTCGGTCTTGAAGGGATCCTGTTCGCGGGCGGGGCCGACAACTCTCCCGCGGTGGGCGATGCGTACGTAGGCGTCTATTCCGCCTTGAGCTGGACGGGGGTTCCGTTCTGGGCTAAGTTCTTCTTTCAGCTCGTGTTCTGCGGTACCGCGGCGACCATAGTCTCCGGCGCGGTGGCCGAGCGGATCAAGTTCGGTAGCTTCCTTGCCTTTTCCTTCATCCTCTGCGTCCTCATCTATCCGGTGGTGGGCCACTGGATATGGGGCGGCGGTTGGCTTGCCGGACTCGGCATGTTCGATTTCGCCGGTTCCACCGTCGTACACTCGGTCGGCGGTTGGTGCGCTCTGGCCGGTATCATCTTGCTCGGGCCGCGGCTCGGCAAGTACAAGGCGGACGGGAAGGCCAAGCCGATCTACGGCCACAACATGAGCACGGCGACCCTCGGGGTCCTCGTCCTCTGGTTCGGCTGGTTCGGTTTCAATCCCGGTTCAACCATGGCGGTCAATCCTGAGGCCATCGCGCACATCGCCATGACCACCAACCTGGCCGCGGCCATCGCTACCCTCACCGCGACCGTCACGTCCTGGCTCATCCAGAAGAAACCCGACCTTTCCATGATCATGAACGGCTGTCTCGCCGGCCTCGTGGCGATCACCGCGCCGTGTGCTTTCGTGAGCGTGCCGGCTTCAGCCCTCATCGGCGCGGTCGCCGGCGTCCTCGTGGTACTCGCGGTCATCACCTTCGACAAGCTCAAGATCGACGATCCGGTCGGCGCCCTCTCCGTCCACTTGGTGAACGGCGTGTTCGGCACCCTCGCCATCGGCCTCTTCGCAGACAAGTCCGTCACGGCGAAGATCGGCACCGATTCCTCCGCGTTGCGGAACGGTTTCTTCGTGGACGGCAGCCTTGGCCAGCTCGGCACGCAGGCGCTCGCCATCGTGGCCGTCGGCGCCTTCACCTTCGTCGCCGCCCTCGCGGTTTGGGGCGTCCTCAAGGCGATCTTGGGCATCCGGGTCACCAAGGAAGAAGAGCTCGCCGGCCTGGATATCGGCGAACACGGGATGGAGGCGTATTCGGGCTTCCAGATCTTCACGAACGTCTGAGGAGGATTCAAATGAAGCTCATCATCGCCTATGTCCAGCCGCATAAACTGAACGACGTCAAGCAGGAGCTCTACAAGGCTGAGGTGTACAAGGTCTCCGTGACCAACGCTTTGGGGTGCGGCCAGCAGAAGGGGTACCACGAGTCCTACCGCGGCGTCGATATCGAGGTGAATCTCCTCAAGAAGGTGCGCATCGAAATCGCCGTGAACGACAACTTCGTGAAGCCGACCGTTGACGCCATCATCAAGGGCGCTCGCTCGGGCGAGATCGGGGACGGAAAGATTTTCATCGTGCCGCTTGAGGAGTGCATCCGTATCCGGACCGGTGAGACGGGTTCGGCCGCCATCGGTTGAGGAGCGCTCATAGGTACAATTATGTAAGTACCGAAGCAAGAGGGTACGTTAACGTACCCTCTTGCTTCGGTCTTAGGTTCTCAACACAGAGCGAAAGTTCGATTATCGGGTCCGATCCTTTTCGGCAATTTCTACGCTACCAATGAATTGGTGGACTATTCTCACGGCATCCTTCCGTTTGGGTAAGGATTGGCATGGATGTTGCTTAAGTTCGACAGCCTTGATCCCTACGCAGGGCGTACCAACGTTCATTCCAATGTGAGGAGTCAACCATGAGAAAGATCGTGACGTCGATCGTCGTCCTGGCGGCGGCCGGCGTTTTGCCTGTGTCCGCGCAGGAAGCCGTCGCGGCACCGACGCTCAGCGCCGGCAATACCGCCTGGGTGCTGATCGCGACCGCCCTGGTCATGTTCATGACGATGCCGGCGCTCGGCATGTTCTACGGCGGCCTCGTACGGAAAAAGAACATCCTTTCCATATTGATGCAGAGCTTCATCACCCTCGCCCTCGTATCGGTGATCTGGGTCTCCTTCGGCTACAGCCTTGCCTTCAGCGATACCGAGCTGATTCCCGGCGTTTTGGGGGATTTCAAATGGGCTTTCTTCAACGGAATCGGGCCGGCTGATGTAAGTCCGACCTACATTTCCGATTCCGCGGGCCGGATCCCGCATCTGCTCTTCGCCATGTTCCAATGCATGTTCGCCGCCATCACGCCGGCGCTCATCATCGGAGCTTTCGCGGAACGTATGAAATTCCCTTCGTTTTTGGCGTTTACGGTGGCGTGGCTCATCCTGATTTATATTCCGCTGGCCCACATGATCTGGTCGTCCGGCGGCTGGCTCTTCAAGATGGGGGCTCTGGACTTCGCGGGTGGTACGGTCGTCCATGTCAACGCGGGATTCGCGGCTCTGGCCGCGGCGCTGTTCTTGGGCAGGCGGAATTACCTCAAGCCGTTTCCCCCGCACAATCTCCCCTTCGCGGTCATCGGCGCCGCCATGCTCTGGTTCGGTTGGTTCGGGTTCAACGCCGGCTCTTCGCTCGCCGCGGACGGCCTCGCGGTGAACGCGCTCATGACCACGAATACCGCCGCGGCGACCGCCGCCCTGGTCTGGGCCTTGCTCGACGCGCTTTTCAACGGGAAAGCCACGGTGCTCGGCGTCGCGACCGCGGCGGTCGTCGGCCTCGTGGCGATCACGCCCGCGGCAGGATTCGTCAACGTCGGCGGCGCCATCGCCATCGGCGCGGCCGGAAGCGTCGTGTGTTTCTTCATGGTGAGCTTCGTGAAGAGTCGGTTCGGGTATGACGATTCCCTCGACGCGTTCGGCTGCCATGGCGTCGGCGGTTTGGTCGGCGCTCTTCTCACCGGCGTCTTCGCCGATCCGTCGGTTTGGGCCCCCTTCGGCGGTTCGTACGCGGGGCTCGCCTACGGCAATCCGTCGCAGCTTAGGATCCAGGCGATCGCCGCCCTGGTCGCGATCGTGCTCGCCTTCGCGGGGACGCTCCTCCTTTTGAAGGTCCTGGATCTGCTCATGGGCGTGCGGGTCGACGAGAAGTCCGAAGCCATCGGCTTGGACATCACCCAGCACAACGAACGCGCATATACCGTCATCGAATAAGGGGGCCCGCCGTGAAAATGATCGTCGCCATCATACAGCCGTTCAAATTGGAAGAGGTCAAAGAAGCGCTCTATGCCGCGGACGTCAATCTGCTCACCGTGTCGGAGGTCCTCGGTCACGGTAGGCAGGGGGGCGTCGCCGAGATCTACCGCGGCACCAAGGAGACGGGTAACCTGATCCGCAAGATCCGCCTGGAGATCGCGGTCAACGAGGACTTCGTCGAACCGACGATCGCCGCCATCCTCAAGGGGGCGGGCACGAAGGAAGTCGGCGACGGCAAGATCTTCGTGTACGACCTCGCGGAATGCGTCCGGATCAGGACCGGCGAGCGGGGGACCAACGCCATCGGCTAAAACCGAGTCCGCCGCCGGAAGCGTTGCGGCGGACCGCCGACGCGCTTGGGAAGCTACTTTTTCGGGCTACTTTCGGTCCATGAGGGCCGCGCGAAACGATAGTCGGTGTGCGGCAGTCGGTCCGAGCCACATTCCGGTGGGATTTTCCTCCGTATTCCTACGGGAATGTGGGTGACCTCCTGCGGCACTCCCATTCCCCCGTCGGAAACAGAGGTGGTTGGTCATCGTATATCTCTTTATTTTAAAGTGATTTATTTTTCCCTTTTGAAATTTGCGTGTTTTTAGATCGAATGGCACGGTTGTTGCTTGTTATTTGGTGGACTTTCATTCTCAAGGAGCCGAACATGAATGAGCACATCGATTTCACGGAAACGCCGGTCACGAGCGTGTACGGGGCGAACAGCTTCTCCAACTCCGTCATGCGGGAGCGCCTGCCGAAGGGCATCTTCAAGGAACTGCTCGCGGTCCAGGCCGGCGAAAAGGAGCTGACCCTCGAAGTCGCCGAGGTCGTCGCCGCCGCGATGCGGGATTGGGCCATCGAAAAAGGCGCGAGCCACTATACGCACTGGTTCCACCCGCTCACCGGACTCACCGCCGAAAAACACGATTCCTTCATCGCGCCGACCGCGGACGGCAAAGTGCTCATGGAATTCTCGGGCAAGGAGCTCATCAAGGGCGAGCCCGACGCTTCGAGCTTCCCCTCCGGAGGACTCCGCGCCACCTTCGAGGCGCGCGGCTATACCGCATGGGACGTGACGAGCCCCGCTTTCCTCAAGCAGGATCCTACCGGCACGACCCTCTGCATCCCGACCGCGTTCATCGGCTACTACGGCCACGCCCTCGATAAGAAGGTCCCGCTCCTCCGCTCCATGGACGCCCTCTCCAAGCAGGCCATCCGCATCCTGCGGGCCCTCGGAAACACTTCGGCCAAGCGCGTCCTCACCACCGTCGGCCCCGAACAGGAATACTTCCTCATCGATGCCGAATACTACGCCAAGCGCCCCGACCTCCTGCTGACCGGACGCACCGTCTTCGGCTCCATGCCCGCCAAGGGCCAGGAGATGGAGGACCACTATTTCGGCGCCCTCAAAGAAAAGGTCGCGCACTTCATGCGCGAGGTGAACACCGAGCTCTGGAAGGTCGGCGTCGCCGCCAAGACCCAGCACAACGAGGTCGCCCCGAACCAGTTCGAACTCGCCCCGCTGTTCTCCACGAGCAACGTCGCCACCGACGGGAACCAGATGGCCATGGAGACCCTGAGCAAGGTCGCCCGCCGCCACGGCATGGAGTGCCTGCTCCACGAGAAGCCTTTCGCCGGCGTCAACGGTTCGGGCAAGCACAACAACTGGTCCATGGCCACCGACGAGGGGGTCAACCTCCTCGAGCCCGGCGATGATCCGGCTACGAATGCCCGCTTCCTCCTCTTCACGGCCGCCGTGATCGAGGCCGTGGACCGCTACGCCCTGCTCATCCGCTCCGCCGCGGCAACCGCCGGTAACGACCACCGGCTCGGCGCGAACGAGGCGCCGCCCGCCATCATCTCGATCTTCCTCGGCGGGCCGATGAGCGAGATCCTCGACAACATCGTCGACGGGAAGGCCAGCTCCAAGAAGGGCGGTCCCGGCCGCATCGAGATCGGGGTAACGAGCTTGCCGACGCTCCCGATGGACGTGTCCGACCGCAACCGCACGAGCCCCTTCGCCTTCACCGGCAACAAGTTCGAGTTCCGCATGGTCGGCTCGTCGCAGTCCATCGCCACGCCGAACGTGTATCTCAACGTCGCGGTGGCCCAGGTCCTGTCGGAATTCGCCGTCGTCCTGGAGAAGGCCTCGGACAAAAACGCCGCCATCCAGTCCATCGTGAAGGAATCCTACGCGAAGCATCGCCGGGTCGTCTTCAACGGCAACGGCTACTCCGAGGAGTGGGTCAAGGAGGCCGAGCGCCGCGGCTTGCCGAACGTCCGCGCCACGGTGGACGTCCTGCCCGTGCTCACCCAGCCCGAGACGATCGCCCTGTTCGAGACCCACAAGGTGCTCACGAAGGACGAGGTCGAGAGCCGCTACCACATCTACCTGGAGAAGTACTCCAAGCAGATCAACATCGAAGCGGGGGTGATGATCGATATGGCCCGCAGGTCCATATTCCCCGCGGTCACGGCGTACGCCGGCGCCCTCGCGCGGGACGCCTCCGCCCTCGCCGCCATCGGCGCGGTCAGCGTGCCGCAGGAAAAGCGGGCCAAGCGCATCGCGGACCTCGCGTCGGAACTCTACGAGGAGACCGAGAAGCTCGAGAAGGCGCTCACCGAGGCTCAGGAGACCGAGGACGCCTTCCTCCAGGCCAAGGCCTATCGCGAGAAGGTCGTGGCTCAGATGGCGAACGTCCGGTCCCGCGCCGATGCCCTGGAGCGGATCGCCGCGAAGGACGTCTGGCCCTTCCCGACGTACGAGGATCTCCTCTTCAAACTGTAGGTCGTAGGCTGGGCTGCGGTTCCACCGGCCTATAGCCGAGGGGGCTATCCGAATGAGTCTTCAGGACTCATCGGGTAGCCCTCTTTCTTGCCCGTTTTCGGGTACGTTCTTGCATTCGCCCCTTGCAGGGACCGCGGCAACCGGGTACGCTCCCGTCGATATGGAAGAATCGAGCCAAGAGACCCTGCACGCCGATCCTGAACTCGTCGAACGCCTTTGCGAGGCGTACGGCTTGGAAGCGTCCTTGGCCGAGCGCATCGTGGAAGAAATTCTCCTGGCCTACGAAGACACGGTGGAAGAGTGGGTCAGGTCCCGCCATATCAGGCTTCAGCGCCGCGGGCTCACGAACGAGGCGATCTATAGAACGATTGCCGCCGAGCTGCGCCTCAGGCGTTTTTCCGCGGAAACCCTTTCGCTCCGGCAGATACGAAGACTCATCTACGGCTAAAGATGCGACTTGCGGCGCGGATCGCCGTCCTTTACACTCAGGGCATGCTGAAACGACCGTACGGCGCTACCGGCATCGAATTATCCATCGTCGGATTCGGGGGAATCGTCGTCATGGACGAACGCGCTCAGGACGCGGCGCGCTACGTCGCCGAGGCGATCGATCGAGGCGTGAACTATTTCGACGTGGCTCCCTCCTACGGGAATGCGGAGGATCGGCTCGGCCCCGCGCTGGAACCGTACCGCGACGCCGTTTTCCTGGCGTGTAAAACGGAACAGCGAAGCGGCGCGGAGGCGCGCGCCTCCTTGGAAGCCTCCCTGTCCCGGCTTAAGACCGACCGTTTCGATCTTTTCCAACTCCACGCGGTGACGACCGACGAGGACGTGCGGACGATCCTGGGTGCCGGAGGTGCCTTGGAGGCCCTGGTCAAGGCACGGGAGCGCGGGCTCATCCGCTTCCTTGGGTTTTCCGCCCATTCCGAATCGGCGGCGTTCGCGCTCATGGACGCCTACCCCTTCGATTCGATCCTGTTCCCGGTCAACTGGGCCGCGTGGCTCGGCTCCGGCTTCGGCAGGGATGTCCTGGAGATGGCAGGGCGGAAGGGCCTGCCGGTCCTCGCGCTCAAGGCCCTCGCGAAGCGGGCGCTCGCCCCGGGGGAGGCGCGCGTGCGGGAGAAAGCTTGGTACGCGCCCGTGGATAGTTACGCGGAGGCCGCCCGCGCGCTCCGCTTCACGCTATCGCGGCCGGGGGTAGTCGCCGCCCTGTCTCCCGGCCACATGGACCTTTTCCGGTGGGCCTGCGAGGCCGCGGAAGGCTTCCGCCCGCCGACGCCGGAAGAGGAGGCCGCCCTCGGCGTCGAGGCTCACGCGACGACGGGGGTGTTTCCGATCCCGTAGGCGGATTTGCCAAGAAACCCTAGTCGATTCATACTTACACCCGGTTCCCGCTCTCGGGCGGGATGGAAGAGAGGAGGTACCCTATGGCGATCAAGTCGGTCCGGCTCGACGAGAGCAACGACCAGTGCATATCCTGCGGCAACTGCGAGGCGATCTGCCCCGCCGTGTTCACGGTTCCGGACAAGATGGTGGTGACCCCGGGGGTCGACTTCGCCGCGCACGAGGCGCAGATCCGCGAAGCGGTCGATTCCTGTCCGACCAACGTCATCGCGATAGAGGAGTGACGGTTAGGGGAGGGCCGCGCCGAAGAGGCGCCGCGCGTTCTCCCCGACGATTTCCACGAGCCGCTCCTCCCGGATGCCGCGGAGTTCCGCGATCGCTCGATACGCGTACTCCACCATTCCGGGATGGGCGGCCTTTCCCCGATGCGGGACCGGCGCGAGGTAGGGGCTATCCGTCTCCACGAGCAGGCGATCCGCGCCCACGTACCGGGCGGCCGCCTGTTGGTCTTGAGCGTTCCGATAGGTGACCGTTCCTGAGAACGAGAGATAGAACCCCAGGTCGAGGAAGCGGCGGGCTTCCTCCGCGCCGTAAGAATAGCAGTGGATGATGCCGCGCACCCCGTCCACGGCCGCCAGGGCTTCCGCGGTCTCCGCCGCGGCCTCGCGGGAGTGCACGACGAGGGGGAGGTCCTTGCGGAGCGCGAGCCGCGCCTGCTCCTCGAACAGGATCCGTTCCCCTTCGACATCGGCGCCGCGATCGGCGACGTTCCAATGCCGATCGATCCCGCATTCTCCGACGGCGACGACCGCGCCCTCTGGCGCCGCATCGATCGCCGCCTCCAATTCCCGGATCGCCTCGCCCTTTCGCGCTATCGCTTCCCGACTCGGCCAGATGCCCGCGGTGAATCGTACGCGCGCGTAATCACCGAAGCGCCCGAGTCGGGCGGGGAGGTCATCGCTCAGCGTCCCGATATCCACGACGGCGCCGAAGCCGCCGGCGAATAGGGAGTCCAAGAGCGTGTTCGCCGCGATGCCCCGTTCGTCCAGCATGGATAGATGCGCGTGCGTATCGATGTACGGAAACATGTTCTTGACCATACCCCTCCCCGCCGCTAGTATGCAAGCCGCGCCGGATCGTCCGCGCCGGGATGGTGGAATGGTAGACACCGGGGACTTAAAATCCCCTGGTCGCAAGACCGTACGGGTTCAAGTCCCGTTCCCGGCAAAGAAGTAAAACTATAAGGTGCAACGCCTTACGTTCGGGTATTGGTTAAGACAGGCGCACATATGAGAGGAGTAGCTAAGCCGCTGTGGGAAACCGGTCTGGGAAACCGGTTCGGGCCACAGGAAGGAGCACTCTCATGCGCAGGCAATTTTACTTGCATCCGCGAAAAAGCGTTTGGTATTGCGAGCTTGTTGACCCAAAAACCGGTCAAAAACTAAGCGCCAGGTCCACAAAATGCCGTGATCGGGATTCCGCAGTTGCGGTCGCGGCGCGGTGGCTGGTTGAAGGCGTCCCGTCGAAACATACTCCGGGGCGGTCGGTTGAAACCCTTTTCACACTCGATTCAATTCTCGATGGAATTCGGAAAATTGACGACCTTTCCCCGAATGATGCGGAGAAGATCGCCGAAGCACTGAAGCGCCGAGGCCTACTTGTATCCTACGCGGTACCTGGGGGGCGCGGATCGCAATTCCTTACCGACTTCCTGTTGAAGTTTTGGGATTATGAAGATTCCGCTTACGTAAAAGAGAAGCGAGCGCATGGGCAATCGATCACTCGCGGGCATTGTCAGAAGTGCCTTGAAAGGGTGCGGAAGTACTGGAAGCCATACTTTGAAGGAAAACGACTCGCCGAACTTACCCGTGCGGACCTGAAGGCCTTCGGATTGTGGCTCGCTTCCTCCGAGAAGGCCCTTGCTGCGGCTACGATTAACCGGGTCATGGTTCTAGGAAAGAGCGCACTACGGTGGGCGTACGAGAACGACTATCTTGCGGAGGATGTCGTCTCCGGAGTCGCGACCTTCAGCGGAGCATCGAAGCGGCGAGGCGTGCTGGAGCCTGACGAGGTTACCGAACTCTTCGCGGAAGGGAAATGGACAGATCAGCGGATCAAGCTGGCCAACGTAGTCGCATGCACAACCGGCCTTAGACAAGGCGAGATTCTAGCCCTACGACCCGAAGATGTTGGCGAGGTTGTCCTTCATGTCCGACACTCGTGGTCAGAAACGGACGGCTTGAAGGCGCCCAAGACGGGCGAAGAACGTCGCGCGCCTTTGCTTCCTGAAGTCCGCAAGGCCCTTCTTGCTCAAGCGGCGATGAATCCCCACGATCCCGACGGCTGGATTTTCTGGACCCCTGATACTGCGGATCACCCCATGACGGCGCGGCCGATCCTGGACGGTCTGAAAGCGGCCCTCGGATCAATTGGGATCGATCACAGGGGGCGGGCGATATGCTTCCATTCTTGGCGGCACTACTTTTCTGCGCGGATGAATGATCGCATCGACGCCAAGAAGGTCATGCGGGCGACGGGGCACGCAACACTTGCCGTTTTCGAAGGATATGCCGATCACGCGCTAGAGTCGGACCTTGCCGAAATCAGGGAGATAGCGTCAGAAATATTCGCGAACGTCATACCGTTCAACCGCGCGGCCAACGGTTAACGTCAGATAGATTCGCGGAGAACGAGAATTCACCCCCTGGGACGTTCACAGAGCGGTCTAGGGGGCACGCGAAGCATGATGACGGAGATATTCACATTACACTAGCGGGCTAGGACGCGAATCAAACTGACGACAGAAGGCGAATCATTCTGACGCCCGGAGTAGGGGACGGGTAATCCCCTTAAAAGTCGTTTATTCGTTCAACGGACAAGGAATTGTAAATTGCAGCCGTACAGAATGAGAGAATTTGCTGCGAATTATGAAAAATCTTGAAAAATGTCAAACATTTTGCTTGACCAGTATCTAGGAACTGTGATATGATCAATTATCAGGGTTTTCTATCTCAACCTTCTCCTAGTTGACAAAACCTCCCAATCATGATACAATTCCCCCAATGAATGAATTCGTTAAACCCGCCGAGGCGGCGGAATTCTTCGGAGTCTGTCGGGCCACGTTGCTCGCTTGGGCGAAAAGTGGCGTCGTTCCATCTGTGAGGTTGGGGCGGAAAATCTATATCCCCCGCCGGTTTCTGGATGAAGTCCGCAAGACGGGACTCCCCGGTTATGGGCAGGCGGTGGCGTCATGAGCGGGGGCAAAAAAAGACCCCGCGTGTACGAGGCGCGGGGTTTGGAAGCGAGCTTGCCAAAAGCAACCGCTCCGGGTAGTCACTTGAATGCATCTTACCGCATAATGACGCATCTTGTCAAGATGCCCGGTGGTCAATGAGCGGCGGCCTCGCCGAAAAACTCGTTGAGAGGCCGAGTTCTACCGACACTTCACGAAATCTCAAAGACCTATTCGGGACCGAATACTCAATAATCCCTCGCGGAATTGAGAGGCTCCCGGAGACGGTCCTATCTTCTCCAGCGAAACGTATACTTGGGTTCTATTGCCGTCTTCCCGGTCCTCGGTGGGAGAGCGTTTCTACTATAGAACGCGAAACCGGCCTCTCAAGACCTACGGTTACCAAGTCGCGGACGTTATTAGTAGAATACGGACTGCTTATTCAGCTCCCGCAACACAAAGCGTACGGCAACCCCTCGAACTGCTATGAAGTGAACTATGAACTAGTGAAGCAGCTTAACCAGGAAAGCAGTTTTACTAGTTTAGATGCTTTCAAGAGTTGTCTAAGCTCCTTTACCGATCTCGGTAAGGCTCCTTTACCCAAAAAGAACCAGGGAAAAGAAGATTTAAAAGAACAAGAAGAGTGTCCTGTTCCTCCTCAAGAATTGGTTAACGGGGGAGTAGCCGCGAATCCTTCTGACGATCTACCTCCCGAGACGGAAACCCTTGCTCACCTCCTCTTCGATCTTCACCGTGACAATTGGGACGCGAAGTACAAGCCTAACGAGCATCAAATCCAGTCGTGGCGGAAGGACATCGACAAGCTGAACCGGATCGACGGACGGTCCTGGGATGAAATCGAGCGCGTTATTCGCTACGTCAAAACAATGCCGGTACGGAACGGGTTCACCTGGGCCACTAACATCATGAGCGGAAGCAAGCTCCGCGAAAAGTTCCCCAAGTTAATCGTCGAGTCCAACAGGCCGAAGGGCGGGGAAGCCCTCCCGGCTACTCCCGAACCAAAACCTATCCTCATTTCCACGAATAGCGATCCAGTAAGCAGTCCCGAAGTAAAGGAGGAGTCACCCGTGGACTACGATTACGAGGCTTTTATCGGAGAAGTGAAGGGCATTCACCCCGCATTTTCGGGGAATGCGACCATCATCGCGCTCTTTAGCGCTCTGTGTGTAGGCGGTGCCGCTCGCCCCGGTATCGGTCGGGCTATGGCGAAGGCGGTAGGGTCTCCGGGGGAATTCGTTTTCTTGTTCCGAAATGATCCCCTCGCTACCGAACCCGTTCGCGCCTTCTTGGCCGCGATGAAGGCGAAGGAACGAGAACGCGAAAAGGCCGAGATACAGCAGAAGCTCCAGGCCGAACACGAAGCGCGCCTTCAGGTCGCATGCCCTATCTGCGGAGGTCCGCGCGAAGCGAAACTCGGATTCCCTCTGATGGAGACTTGCGCAGATTGCGGCTTCCAAACCGGTCAATCGGGCGATACATCGGACGTGGCCGAGGGGTTCGCGGAGATTCTCGCGCTTCCCTTCTCGGAGAGGCTCGCCGCCTACCAAGAGCGCGAGGCGGAGCGGGCCGCACAAATATCGTCAATGATTTCGCAATTCCGGGGCCTTGCCTCGGCATAAAACGGCCCCCGCTCCGAAATGCGGGGAAAGGATGAAGGATGCAAGAAGTGACGAAAGTGGTGGAGACGGTTTCCTGCCGAAACTGCGGGCATTATCCCTGGAAAGTCCGGTTCGATCCGCACTTAATGCCAAACAGCACGTGTCCGGCTGGCGTTTACAACTGGAGCGCCCGAGACCGCGATGCTGCGCGTGAATGTACCCACTATGTACCGCGCGATCCCAAGGCAGACGACACCGAGAGCGGAAAGTAAGGAGAAGCGATGGAAAACGATAAGTTTGACCTTTTGACGAAGGAAGCTCGCATTATCGAGCTTGAGAAAAAAGCGGCAGGTCTCCACAAGGATCTGGAACGGGCCGCGAAAGAGCACTCTGTCGCATACCAAGCTTTCTGTACGGCTCAGGACCGACTCGGTATAGCGGCCTCGGAGAAAATGAGAATTAGTGATTCTCTTGGCTACACCGAATCAGCGATCGGGGCTCTTCGGTATGAGTTAGAGGAAAAAGCGGAGGAACTTGGGCTGCAACGACGTGCCAAGAAGGCCCTCGACGGGATGCGCCGTGGCAAGATTAATGTTTTCCGCGGCACTTCCGGCGATATTGCAATCGACCTGGCTCGCGATCAATTCGTCGCCGAATCTGAGGATGAAACCGCGAGAACCGCCGCACAGTCCTTCGCTAAGTTGGAGGCTGAAGAAGCTTCCAGGGCTGCCGCAGGAGAGGGCGCAGCGTGAATCCTGTTCGCTTGGAGCTCGCGGGGGAACTCCTCGCGGGCGAGGTCTCCTTCAGCATGAAAGGGATCATCCCGATCCGCCCCGGCCTGGACGTTGCGAAACTGAAGGAGGGCGATCCCGATCCGGTTGATTATGTCGTCCGCGTTCAGTTCCGCACGAATACGAAAAATTGGGTTTACGACGACTCGGCCTACGATGCCATTGTGTCCGCGATCTATAACGCCAAGATGCCTATCCCTTCTTACAAGGGGCACCAGTCCGAGGAAGAGAGCGGTTACGACTTCCGCGAGCACGGCGCTACGGTCATCGGGGCGCTCAAGCAGGGTGATTTCGTCTACTACCGGATAGTGGTTGACGCCGACGAGACGAAGCTCAAGTGGCTTATCCGCAAGGGCCTTCTCGGAGAGGTTTCGATATGGGGCCGCCCCGCGATCGTCGTGCGGAACGGGGAGACTCACGTCGTTGATTACGAACTCTGGAGCGTGGACTTGATTCCCCCGAATCGGGCCGGACAGGACAATACAATCGTATCGGTCGGGGAGATCGACGGACAGAGCGCCCGAGGAAGCCTCGTTGACCAGTTCGGGCGACTCCTCGGAGTTCAAAAGCGGTTCGATGAAACCGGGCGGATGGTCGACGCATGGCGCACTGATAGCCCCCGCTCGGAGGCCTCCAATGACACCGATACGGCTGATACGAGCATTCCCGCGTTCGAGATTTGATGACCTTCCGGCGCGTTTTTCGCTCGCAAGCGGCGGTTTACGCGCCAGATTTTGCGTGACAATAAGGAGTTAAATGTCGGAATCGAAAGGAGTTACCCCGAAGGGTGGGGGGCGCCTGCCCTCCCTGGATAAGTTCGGAGGCATCAAAAAGGCGCTTGCGAAGATAGCGCGGTCGCTCTGGCGAAACGAAATAGAAGAAAGCAAGGCGCGTTCTCTCACCTACATTTTGGGTACGCTTTCATCGGTACATCGGATTGAAGCGGAAGTGTCCCTTGAAAATCGGGTCGCTGCGCTAGAAAAGCAAGTTGCCGAAGAGGAGTCCCGCGATGGCGCGCCGCTCCCTGGCTGACCGTGTGGCCGCGTTGGAGGCCCGCCGTGCCGCGCCGTCGGCTGGACAGTGGAACAACTACCTGGACGCCTTCGTCGCCTACTGTAAGGGCGTGACGCTCGGACAATCATCCGAAGCGCCCATACCCCCGTGTGTATCACCTGGGACGATTCCGCCGCCTTTTGCTCGCGCACGCATCGACCAGATTTTCAACCTCGCGTGGGATAAGCGACGCGGAGTCGAACAATTGCGAACGACCTGGGTCGGGGAATACCTCATCGGCTTGAGGGGCTGTACTCCGGAAGAGATTGCTCAAGCCCTGCCCGCCGAAGATCGTGCGATCGTAGACGCGATCGGCGTGGACGCCTATTTCGACTCACTGGACGGGCAAACATGACGGAGAGGACTAAGACGTCCCCTCCGTCAAAAGGGTAGCTCTTTACGGAATTACAAGTTATCCGGCCCCGCATGGGGCTGGAATGCTGAACATGAGAAGGAAGTATGAAAATGGACGTGAAAAAGACTGATAACGAAGCCTTCGCCGACGCGATTCATCTCGCGCAGCATGTTGTTTACATGCAGCTTGCGGAGAGGCTGGCGGGGCGTGAAGACCTCCCCTCAGACGTTCGCGACGAGCTTTACACAGCGTTGCGGGCCGACGTTCTTTTCACCGACGTAGCGGCGAGGGCAAAAATAGATGCCCATTTCGGCAACACTTTCGATCACAAGACGTGGCTCGCCGTGATCTATAGCGCATTCGCTGATGGGACCGAAGGTAACCTGAAAGCGGTCGCGGATATCATCGAAGGGCTGAATCGGCGGGAGGCTTAATGGGCAGTGGGCTTGATCTTGGAACGATTTACGCAAGCATCGAAATCCGTCATGCAGGTATTCGCGCGGCCGTTGATGAAGTAAAAAACCAACTTCGGGATTTGTCCAGAACCACCGATGCAGAGTTAAAAAAGGTCAATGACGCTCTCACCCTCCAGAAATCCGTCGATCAAATTGGGTCGAAGCTTTCAAAGTTCGTTACGCTCCCGCTCCTCGCTGCGGGCGGGGCGGGCCTCAAGTTCGCCGCGTCCCTTGAAACGCAACAGCTCGCCTTCGGCACTCTCCTCGGGAGCATGGAAAAGGGCAAGGCTCTTTATCAGGAGCTTGTCGAGCTTGCCGCGAAAACCCCGCTCCAGCTCCCCGACGTAACGAAGGCCGCCCAATCTCTCATCGCGTATGGCGCGAGCGCAAAGGATGTCGGAAGCATCATAACCATGCTCGGCGATCTTGCTATGGGCGATGCGGGAAAATTGAACGGGATATTGCTCCAATACGGGCAAGCAATGGCCGCAGGCGTGGTCCATCAGCAAGACCTGAACGCGATGATAAACAACGGCGTCCCAATTGTCGAAGCCATTGCGGACCAGATGGGGATCGCTCAAAGCTCCGTCCGCAAGATGGTCGAAGAAAGCCAAGTGAGTTTCCGGACTCTTGATGCGGCCATGCGTAGCCTTGTCGCCGAGGGCGGGAAATTCCACGGTATGATGAGGACCATTGGAGAAGAATCCGCCAGTGGGAAGTTATCCACCGCCATTGATAACCTCAGAATCGCCGCAGCGAGCATGATGCAAGACCTCGTGCCCGTTCTGAAAGAGGTTGCGGAGAATGTATCCGTCATTTCGGGGAAATTCTCCGAGTTAAGCGACGGGTCGCGGCGGGCGCTTCTATCGGTGATCGGCATAGTCGCGGCAATCGGCCCCATTACGTCAGTGACGAGCGCTCTTATGAAAATGGGCACCGCTATCAAGGTGGTGACCTCTACCCCGCTCGGCCTTGGACTAACGGCAGGCGTCGCCGCGATCGCCGCATTGGCCGTAGTCGTCCAGAAGGTGAAGAACGCTGACCGCGATCTACTTTCAACGGACGAGAAGCTGGCGAACGAAACGCGGAAGCGCGCCGATGAAGCCGCACGGCTCACGAAGACGTATACCGACCTCGCGGGCAAAACGCAGAAAACGAAAGAAGAGCAGGCGCAGCTCGCGGAGACCGCGAAGACCCTCAAGGAGCTTTTCCCCGAACTCACCGCCGTGTACGACGAGAACACGGGGGCGATCACTCTCAATACTGACGAACTCAAGCGCAACGCCGAGGCGCAGGAGAAGGCGGCTATCGCGGCGATACAGAAACAGATCGCCGACACCTCCCGCCTCATGTACGCCAAGAAAGAAGCAATCGACCAGGCCGACGCAAGGTCTAGCGAAAGCGAGCAAAGGCGACTTCAGGCGATCAATGACTACGTTGAGGCTGCGCGGAAGGCTGGCCTCGCCGGAATCGACAAGGACAGCGCCGTAGCATCGATTGAAGAGCAGGGGAAGTCATACAAGAACCTTTCCGCTGGCGTTATTCGCATCATCGAAACGTACAAGGCCGCGAACGAAGAGCTTTACAAGAATTCGAAGAACGCCAAGAATCTACGCGACGAGTACGACGAACTCACGAAGGCGTTCAACAAGCTGTATGACGCTCGATATAAGGTCGAAACGGGGGGGACGCCAGAAGCTCCGAGCACGCCGACTGCGGCCGGTACTGTCGAAGACAAGTCCCAAGGCGCCCGCCTCAAGGCCCTAGACCTCTTCTATCGTGCGCGCGTGGATGCGGCTGCGAAGGGAAGCGCCGAGGAAGAGGCGATCCTCCACGAGTACAACGACAAGCGGCAAGACCTCCTTTGGTCATTCGTCGAAGAGGATGTCAAAAACGGGAAGACCGCCTCGCAATCCTTGGAATCGGCTTTCAAGGATGTCGGCATGTCGTACAAGACCCTCGGCCAAGAGATAGCCGTAGGGCTCAATGGCACGAAGTACGCATATAGCGACTTCACGCTTTCCGTCATGGCGAATATCCAGCGCCTTGCAAATATGAAGGGCGTTACCATCGAAACGCTTATCGGCGATCCTGCCCGTACGGCGCAGGTAACCGAGGCCATGGGCCGCGCCCTTGTGGCGGTGAAGCAGAGGATGGACGCGCTCATGGCGGCTGGGGGCGATCAGGGCGAACTACAAAAGGCCCTTGAGCCCTTGCAGGCTCTCTACGCCTCGCTTTCCGAGAACCTGAAATCGCCGTTTACCTTGATGCTGGAGAACTACGAGACCCTGAAGCGCGACCTTGAGGATGCAAGGCGGCTACTCGGCGAGCTGAACGACGAAATGACGAAGGCGATCTTCGCGGGCGACGCGGACAGCGAGAACAAATATCGCGTCCTCATCGAGCGGCAACGGGAGCGCATCAAGCAGCTTGAGGTGGAACTGAAAGGGTACGCGGACGACGCAAGATCGAACCGCGATCGCGCCCGTGGATCGGGAGACCTCCGCGCGATTGTTTCGGCGAGCAAAATCTATATCTCCGAGCTGGAACGGGAGCAGGCCCTCCTAGCCCAAGGGTCGGTAGCGTGGCAAGAGAAGACGAACGAGATAAAGAAGGCGAAGAGCGAGCTTTCCGCTGATATCGCCTCACAGCTCGACAAGGCTACCGAGTGGGTCAGTATCACGAATAACATCGCCTCGGCGATGAAAGACGGAATTCAAAACGGCTTTGATCTAGCCAACGTCTCATCCATGGCGGACGACCTTGGCGCGGTGGTAGGCGCAGCGATACCGGGGGTCGGTGCTGAGGTCGGTAAGGCGGTCGGCGGGCTTGTGGGCGCGATCGGTGGCCTCTTTTCGACACTCTTCTCGAAAGAGTCAAATTTCGACGTAGACGAATTCCTTGACTCCATGATCGACCACAAGGAGCTTGCCAGGGCTGCGGTCGATAAGGTGGTATCAGCGTTTAACGAGGGATTACCCGACGCGGTAAAGGACGCCTCCTCCTCGCTGGTTGATTCGATAACGCAGGGATTCGTAGACGGAGATTGGGACAATTTCGGCGACACGCTCAATGAACAGCTCCGGGCAATCGTAGTCCAGAAAGTGCTCGCGGCGGGTCTTTTCGCTGACGAGGTTCAGACTCTTCTTGAAGAGGCTTTCGCGGGATCGACTAAGAGCGGGCGCCAACAGATAAAGGAGAAGACCGCCCTACGCGACGAGCTTCAAGGCAATCGTGACGATCTCAAGAATGAATACGATCAATACGTAGCACTTAAGGCTAAACTCGCCGACCTTGAAGATGATCTGGATGATATGTCCGGCGCTGAGAAGTTCTTCACCAATCATAACGAAGCTCTCGAAGCCGATATCGATGCGGTAGAAGCAAGACTGAGAGAGCTTGAGGGCGACTACGAAGCATATCTCGCGTTCGGCGATCAGATCGCCGCCCTGAACGCCGAGATAGCCGCGATAGACCCGCTCGCCGAGGCTGATTTCACGGTGGATACTCTTTCCATCGAGAAGATAAAGGAACTCGTCGATACCTACGGATCGGAGATAACCGGTCTGCTTGAAGAAATGGGGCTGTGGACTGCCGAGGCGGTGGGGGCTGCTAAGGAATTGGGCGATGACGCCGTTGCGAGCCTCATGGACGGCCTCATGGAAGCGGCTTGGAACGCTGACTATTCCTCATTCGAGAAGGCCCTCGGCGAACGCCTCAAGGCTGCCGTTATCTCTGCTACCCTTGAGAGTGTCGGCATACAAACGCAGGTCCAGGCGCTTGTCGATCAGATGATCCAGCTATCCGAAGGCGGATACACCGCGAGCGAGCTTGCGTCAATCAGGGCGGCGGGGCAGTCTCTCTATTCCAGTACGCAGGCCATTCTCTCCTCGATCTCCGGCGTGGTCGATGCGGCGTTCGGTCTTGCAAACTCGACGGTTACGGTGCAGTCCGAAGGCAACGTCATCACCATGATGTCGGGGGGAGACCGCGACTACCTTGCGGAAGCCTTCCGGCAGGCCATCGCCGAACTACAGCCGATAATCACGCTCACGTCGGCAAGCATCGCGCAGATACAATGCACCGATTTAATCGTCCAGAGTTTGACCTACGTAAATAACGGCGATTTTCATATCGGGACCATCAACGCTACTGACTTTGAATCGTTCCTGAAAAGCACGATTGCCAAGATGATCGCCGAGGCTTGAGGGGATGTGTAGTCCTCTCCGAGGTTAGACTAGGTTGTGGTGGAATCATGAAATATCCGGCAGTGGTAAAGAGAACACGGCCGGGTATGAGAAAAATGCGTGCGAAAGTGATGCCCTGGAGGCTCCGGAATGAGTTCCGCGTCCATCGAAAGAAAAGTCCATGATTTTGTTTGTTACGGTTTGGAACTACGCGTATACCAGTTTTACGATCGGGAGTTAACCCGCTACTTCGAAACGCACGACGACCTAGCCCCTACCGCTGACGATTTGGCAGCGATTGAGGCCCGTCGCGAAGAGTGGGAGGCTAAGATCGTCGCCAAATATCGGAAGACGCTCGAAAAACGCGAGGCGGAACGGCGGGAGCGCGTGCGGTTATGGCGGTTGCGCCAGCCGGGACATGCCGCTTGAACGATGACGATCGGGGGCCGCATGGAAACAGTGCTTTTCTGGCATTTTGCCAAACATAATGATTGAGGAAGTGCTTAAATGGCACACAAATCTATATATTATATCGAATTAACTTGACAACCAAGTATCGGCTATAGTATCCTTCCATCAATCAACGAGAGTGACGGAACAACCTGGACCGTCAGTATTTTGGAGGTGGATATGGACACTGAGACTCGAATCGAAGTGATTGCACAGAAACTTGAAGCGGTCGGGCACTTATTTGTGGCTCAAGACGAGTTTGGCGGAATGTCTTTCGTTCTTGAGGGATTCGCCAAGGAGCTTCACGAGGTAGCGGCCGAGGTTCGGGGGAAGGCGTAGCGATTTCCGTCCGCCCAATGGACGGTATTCTTTTCGTCGTCCTTAAGGCGTGCTGCGAGCGGCCGAGCACGGGATACCGCTGACATCCCGTGTTCAACTGCGACAACCTTGTCGGAGTCGTCCGGGATCGCCTTGAGGCCGTCATGGGCCTACCTGGCGGACGTTCGCCGGTTTCGGACATCGGCGACCTTATGAACGTTCACAAGGTCGGCTATCGGTTCAGCCTTACTTTTCAAAGTAAGCTCGCATGGACCGCCTCAAGGGTTATCGGGGCACCAACAACCCAAGTTGTAGGTATCATGCACCGTCCACCTGGCGGACGTTCGCCAGGTCCATCCGGCCAAGTGAATCGATGCCCGTGCTCTGAGTACGCTCATCCTCGCTAGGTCTATCCTATTGAGTTTTTCATCCTCTTCTAGCCGCAATCACCAAGGGTGTCTATCTGGAGGACGGCCTAAGTTGAACTTAGCCTTTCAATGACCGAAGTACGGTTTCGCCCATCCTCTTCAAGGCGAATAGAAACTTTTGCTGGTGTCCATCACGCGGACATCAGCTTTTCCGTCGGTTTGGCCGACGGTATTCGGTACCATGAGTTTTTCATCATCTTCCAGGCCGCTCCTCATATCCGGCGAATCAAAACTGGATTCTCACTCTTTTTGCTCATTCGGGAAGCATTGAAAAAATTATTATCAGTCTGTAAAAAGAGTTAGCTACCGATACCAAAGGATTCACTATCCCCTATCGCCTCCATTTCCTTGCTAGATAGAGAAATCGGGTATAGGCTTTTACGATTACTCATTTTTCAATGGAGGCAAATCATGAACAAACGTTATTCCGTTCTTGCTTTATGTGCGCTTCTACTCTCGTGTGCAACCACACCGGACAAGAAAATTGAGTTGAAGCTGTTCCAGGGGGCTGGGGAGATACAATCCGAAGAGCAAAGCCAAATAGCCCAAATAGCTCTCGGAGAAATAGTCTATTATGACTTCGGTGAGTATCAAGACCTTCAAGGGCTGTACCCAAATCAGTTCGGGTATGAGTGTTTCAATCTCGCTGTTAAGAATAACACCGAGAAGGTCTTAAGCGTCATATGGGAGAAATCATCCGTTATATATAGTGGAAGCACTTATGCACCATTTCTTCCTGGACAGAAATTCATAGATCACGGAAAGCCCGCTTCGCCCTCAATTATTCCATCGGGGGCTGAGATTAGATTTCAAATCTACTCCGCTGGACAAGTCGAGTATTTCGAGCGATTGAAGGAATGGAAGACAAATAGAATCTACGATCCGAATGTAATCATAGTCCTATGCCTAAAATCCGGAGATACCGAGGACATTTACACAGTGAAAATAACGAAGGGCCAGGAGATTATCCGCTAGGTTTGTAGCCCCCAAGTCCACGCACTGATATGGGCACCAGGGTCGAATGGCGCGGGGGCAGGATTATGAGCGAGAGGTATGAGAAGAAAGTCGTTCATTTCGAGCAATTTCGAATAAAAAAGTTGAAAGCAGCTTAAACCAATTGTATAATATTTAATGAATTAGCCCGATCTTTCATATGACGCCGTGTCCTTAAAATCCCCTGGTCGCAAGACCGTACGGGTTCAAGTCCCGTTCCCGGCAGAAATATAGTTGCTACGGAGAAATCCGGAACGGGACTTGAAGGGCGCCTGCGCCGCGCGCCAGCGCGGTAAGCGCGCCTGAGGCG
>JAEXTK010000248.1 GCA_023406985.1 Spirochaetota bacterium
CGCGCCCGCCGGCGCCTGCGGGCCCGGGGCGGGCGCGGGGGAGGAACGCGTCGTGGGCGGCGGGACGGGCGAGCGCGGAGCGGCGGCCGACCGCGAGAAGGCCGTCGCGGCCGAGGCGACGTACGGGAAACTCCTCCACGCCGCGGAGAACGCCGCGGCCGCCGGCTTCGACCTGGAGGCGGCCGCCGACCCCGCCGCCTTCATCGCGGCTCCGGGCAGCGACGCGGAGCGGGAGATCCGGGCCGCCATGGGCGCCTACGCGAGCGTCCCGCTCGGCGGTGCGAACGCTGCCCTCCTGGAGCTGTTGGATCGCCTCCGCGACCCGGGCTCCGGTACGGCGGCCTTGCCGGCGGCCCTGCCGCTCGAGCTCTTCCGCGCCCCTGCCGCCCCGACCGCCCCTTCCGGCCAGAGTCCGGCTCCCAAAGCCGCGCCGCGCCGTCCCGCGGTACTCTGGTCGGCGCCGGCGTCCGGCTTCCCGATCGCCGAGCCCCTCACGCGGTTCGGCGCCCTCCTCGTGGCGACCGACGCGGCGGGGGTCACCCGCGCCTTCTCCCAGGACGGCGCGCTCGTCTGGTCCGCGGGGATGGACGTCGTCGCCGCCGCCGCCCTGGACGCGACGGTGGCCCTCACCGGGGCCGCGGCCGTCACGGTGGTGGACGGGGCGGACGGCGCGGAGCGCGGCCGGTGGGCCTTCGACGGGTGGGCGGGGACGCCGCGGTCCAAGGCGGTCCCCGTGCCCGAAGGCGTCGCGGTGGCCACCCCGCGCGGCGTGGCGGTGCTCCGCGCGGAAAACGCGGCCCTCGTGAAGGAAATCCTGGTGGAGGGGGGCGTGGGCGCCCCGCCGGTCCTCGCGGGCCGCGAACTCGTCGCGGTCACCGGCCGCGGCGCGCTCGCGGGCATCGACCTGGAGACGGGCCGGGTCGCGGCCGATATCCCGGCGGGGCTCGGCTCGGCGGCTTACGCCCCGCGCCAGCGCGACGGCCTCGTCTATTGCGCGGACCGCGGAGGCCGCGTCGTGGCCCTGGACGTCGCGGCCCGCAGCCTCCGCTGGCAGCGCTCCCTCGAAACGGGGGTGCTCGCGGAGGCGGAGACGGACGGCCAGCGCGTCTTCCTCTGGACCGCGGACAAGGCGCTCGTGACGCTGTCCGCCGCGGACGGAGCAGAGGCTCGCGGCAGGGTCCCGCTCGTGGAGTCGGCGCCCCTCCTTTCCGGCGGCCGGCTCTACTGGGGCACGGCGGGCGGCTTCCTCGTGGTCGCCGAAGCGGCGACCGGCCGCGTCCTCAAGCGGATCGAAACGGGCGAAACGCAGAGCGTACGGCCGCTCATGGTCGGCGGCACGCTCTACGCCGGCACCGCGGGCGGCAGGATCGTCAAGATCGATCCTGAGAAATAACCGCCGGCGGCCGCCCCGGCAGCGCCGCCCGCCCCGGCGGCCGCCGCCCGGGCGGAGGCGCCTACGCCGATTGCTCCTCGGTCCCCTCGATCTCGGCGCTCTCTTCCTGCGCCGGGGCGTCGATGCCGACCGGATCGGCGAGGGCGTCGCCGGAATAGTCCCCGACGGCGTCCTCGTTCGCGGCGCCCGGGGGCACCATGGGATAGACGTTGGCTTCCGCCTCTATGGCCACGCGGACCAGGACGGGGCCTTCGGCCGCGAGGGCGGCGCGGAGCGCGGCCTCTTCCCCGGCCTCGCCGACCGAATCAAGATCCACGGAGGGGACGCCGAAGCCGGCGGCGATGGCGGCGAAGTCCGGCTTCGCTTCGAATCGGCTCGCGATGTACCGGCCGCCGTAGAAGAGCTCCTGCTGTTGGCGGACCAAGCCGAGCTGAGCGTTGTCCATGACGATCACCGTCACCTTGGCGCGGAGCTCGGCCAGGGTCGCCAGTTCCTGGATGTTCATGAGCAGGGACCCGTCGCCCGTCACGCAGACGACGCGCTTGTCCGGTTCCGCCAGCGCGGCGCCGATGGCCGCGGGCAGGCCGAAGCCCATGGTGCCCAGGCCGCCGGAAGTGAGGAAGCTCCGGGGACGGCGGACCTTCATGGCCTGGGCCGCCCACATCTGGTGCTGGCCCACGTCCGTGGTGATGATCGCGTCCTCGCTCAGCAGGTCGGAGAGCTCCGCGAGGAACCGGACGGGGTGGCCGCTGCGCGCATCGGCGGGGCCGGTCTCCGTCGCCGCCCGGTCGGCGATGCGCGCCTCCCACTCGGGCCGGGGCGCCCAGAGCCGCCCGCCGTCGGACGAGGCCGCGCCGTCCCGGTTACGCGCCGCCTTTTCCAGGGCGCGGAGCGCCTCGCCCGCGTCGGCGACGAGGCCGACGGCGGGCCGCCGGAGCTTGCCGATCTCCGCCTCGTCGATATCGATGTGGACCACCCGCGCGTGGGGGGCGAACCGGGCGAGCTTGCCCGTGGCCCGGTCGTCGAACCGGGACCCGACCGCGATGAGGAGGTCGGATTCGCCGATGGCGGCGTTCGCCTTCCGCGTCCCGTGCATGCCGAGCATCCCGAGCCAGAGCCGGTCCTCGGGCGGGAAGCAGCCCAGGCCGAGCAGGGTGGCGGTGACCGGGATGCGGCAGTACCGCGCGAAGGAGGCGAGGGCTTCCGCGGATTCGGCGGAGGCGGCGCACCCGGCCCCCGCGTAGATCACCGGCCGCTCGGCCTGCGCGATGGCGTCCACGATCTCCTCCACCGTCCGGGGATCGGGGGCGGGCGTCTTGAAGCGCGCGCCGGCCTCGGGCCAGATGTCGAAGGCGACGCGCTCGGTCTGCACGTCCTTGGGCACGTCGATGACGACCGGTCCGGGACGGCCCGACCGCGCGATGGCGAAGGCGCGCGGCAGTTCCACGAGCAGTTCGGCCGCCGACTTCACGAGCACGCTGTGCTTGACGATGGGGATGGACAGCCCGTAGGTGTCGATCTCCTGGAAGGCGTCGGTGCCGAGCATCCCGCGCGGCACCTGGCCGGTGATGGCGACCACGGGGACGGAGTCGAGCTTGGCGTCCGCGATGGCGGTGAGGAGGTTCGTCACGCCGGGACCGCTCGTGGCGAAGCAGACCGCGACCTTGCCCGTCCGGCGCGCCATGCCTTGGGCGATGAAGCCGGCCGCCTGCTCGTGCCGCGCGAGCACGTGGCGCACCTTGCTCGCGGCCAGCGCGTGATACAGCGGGAGGTTCGCGCCGCCGGGTATGCCCGCCACGGTCTCGATCCCTTCCCGCTCCAATATGCCCATGATGATCTCGGCGCCGTTCAGTTCCATTCCTCTCCTCCTCTCGATTTCCGCTGCCGGCGGAAAAAGAAAAAGCCCCCGTCGGCATACGCC
>JAEXTK010000023.1 GCA_023406985.1 Spirochaetota bacterium
TCGCCGCTCTGGCGGAGGCGCTCGGCGCGGCGGACGCGCGCGGCGTCGGCGGCTTCGTCCGCCCGTTGACGGAAGATGAACGCGCGGCGGTGGCTGCCGAGCGCGCGCGCAAGGCGAAGTCCCGCGAAACGACGATCACCGCGAAACGCTTCGCGCGGCGCAACGCCTCCATCCTCGTCGCGGTCGCCGCGGCCGCGGTCGGCTCCGTCCTCATCGTCCGCTCCATCATCTCCGACCGGGCGGATAGGCCGACGACCGCCGGCATGTCGCCGCTCCAGGTCGTCCGCGCCTACTACGGGGCCATCGGAAAGCTCGACCACACGCTCATGGAAGCCTGCGTCGTGGACAAGGCGGGTAAGGGCGACATAGATGCCACGATGAATCTCTTCGTCGTCTCCCGGGTGCGATCGGCGTACGAGCGGCTTCCCTCCGTCCTCTCCGCCGAGGAATGGATAGCCCAGGGGTCGCCCCCCGTGTCTACGGCGGTGTACGGCGTCTCCGGCCTCGCGGTGGACGAATTGGACGGCGACGCGTCCGACGGAAACGTGACGTTCCGCGCGCGCTACGCGTTCTGGAGCCCGGGCGAAAACTCGAGCGCGCCGGGGGAGGCCCTCGGGACGCCGCAGGCACCCGCGGCCGCAGCGGCAAACGCCGCTGCGGAGGGAAGCGCCGCGGCCTCGCCGGCGACCGAAGCCTCGAGCGCCGAGGGCGACGCCGCGGCCGCGGTGTCCGACGAGCTCGCGCCGAAGCTGCCCCTCATGCCCCCGCCTGAGGAGACGATGCGGGAGGACACGCTCACGCTCGTTCTCCGGGACGGGCTTTGGCGCATCGCGGCCATCGACCGGATGGAGAAGGATTAGCGCAGGTCGTATTCGTTCATCTTGTTGAGCAGGGTCCGCCGCGTGATCCCGAGCTCCGCGGCGGTGCGCTCCCGATGGCCGCCGTTCCGCAGGAGGGCGGCCTCCACGGCTCGCCTCTCCAGGGTACGGAGGTCGAGGGGCCCCTCGAGGGCGGTCCGCGCGCCGGCACCGCGATCGGTCAAGCCGTTCGGATCGGCGCCCATGTCCGCCCCCGCGAAAGAAAAGTCGCGCGGACCGAGCGTGGGACCGTCGCAGAGGATCACGGCCCGCTCCACGGCGTTTTCCAGTTCGCGGACGTTTCCGGGGAACGGATAGGAGGCGAGGAGACGGAGGGCTTCCTCGTCTATCCCGATCTTCCCCTTGCCCATCTCCCGGGAGAACCGCGCCGCGAACCGGGCGGCCAGCAGGGGAATATCCTCGCGCCGCTCCCGGAGCGGCGGAATCTTGAGGCGGATGACCGCGAGCCGGTAGAAAAGGTCCTCCCGGAACGTCCCCGCCCGCACCGCCGATTCGAGGTCCTTGTTGGTCGCGGCGATGACGCGCACATCGATGGGTATCTGCCGCGTCCCCCCGAGCCGCATGATACGCTTATCCTGCAAGACCCGCAGCAGCTTCACCTGGAGGGTGAGCGGCATGTCGCCGGCCTCGTCCAGGAAGAGGGTGCCTCCCGCCGCGAGTTCGAAGAGTCCGATCTTCCGCGACTCGGCTCCCGTGAATGCGCCCTTCTCGTAGCCGAAGAGCTCGCTCTCCAAGAGGGTCTCGGGGATGCCGCCGAGGTTGATCGGCACGAAGGGTTCCGACGAACGCGGACTCAAGGCGTGGATCAGGCGGGCCACGACCTCCTTGCCCGTACCGCTCTCGCCGGTCACGAGGACCGTGGAAGTGGCGGGCGCGACGCGTTCGGCCAGGCGGCGGAGCTCCATCATGGCGGGTCCCGAACCGATCCACCCGTCCTCCTCGGTCCCGGCTGCGGCAGGCTTGAGCGTCTCCGCCTTCGCCGCGGCCACGATGCGCGCGTCGCCCACCGCCTTCCGGAGGCGCACGACCAGTTCTTCCGGGTCGAAGGGTTTCACGAGGTAGTCGGCGGCGCCTCGCTTCATGGCCTCCACGGCGTCGGCCACCTCCCCGTGGGCGCTGATCATGACGGCGGGCACCGAGGGCCCGCCCTCCTTGAGCGCAGCTAGGAAATCCAGGCCCGACATGCCGGGCATCCGGAGGTCGACGACGACGGCGTCCACCCGTTCGGTTTCCAGGAGGGTGCGGGCCTCCTCCCCGGAAGCCGCGGGAAGTCCCTCCATGCCGTCCATGGCCAAGTACGCGGCCAGGGATTCGCGGAGGTTCCGCTCATCGTCGACTACGAGGACCCTGAGGGGATTCGTTCGGTTATGGTCGTTCATACGGGACTCCGTTTTCCCCTGGCCGCGCTCAGGGTGAGCGTGAAGACGGTTCCGCCGCCTTCGCGGCGCTCGTGCGTGAGGGTGCCGCCCGCCGCTTCGGCGAACCGGCGGGCGGTGGCGAGGCCGAGGCCCGAACCGATCGTCTTGGTGGTATAGAAGAGGTCGAAAACCCGCTCCGCGTCCGCTTCGGGAATGCCCCGCCCGCGGTCGGCCACCTTGACCGCGACGGCGCCGGAGCGCGGGGACTCGGCGGACAGTTCCACCGGCTTCCCGTCCCCGTCCGCCATGCTCTCCCGCGCGTTGGCGACGAGGTTGTCCAGGATCTGATCGAGCCTGCCGGGGTCCACCTGGACGGCGACGTCCGGTCCGACCCGCGCGGTCAGCGCGACTGCTCCGCCGTAGCGCGCGGCGAAGAGGGCGAGATGGTCGTCCAGGCGGACGCTCTCGGGCCGGCCTTCGCCTCCGGCGAGGAAGAGCCGCACGTGGTCGGCGAGGAGGGCGAGCCGCTCGGTTTCTTCTTCGATGATCTTGATGTTCTTGAGTCCGCCGTCCTCGCCCCCCTTCTTGAGCAGGCCGCATTGGATCTTGACCACGCCGAGGGGGTTCTTGATCTCGTGGGCGAGCGTACGCGCGGCCTCGCCGAGGGCCACGAGCTCCCGATCGCGGGCCTCGCGGCTGCGGTACGCGTCCAGTTTCCGCGCGAGGAAGAGGAGGAAGGCGAAGGCCAGGATGAGGGCCGCGAAGACGAGGGCGCCGCCGGTCAGGATGGCGCGCTCCCCCGCGCGGAGGGCGGCGAATTCGTAGGCGACGTAGATCATCCGGCCGGCCCGCCGCTCCATCATGCGCGGCATGGGCGGCATCTCCGGGCGGCCGTCCCCTTCCCCGAACATGAAGGGCCGCGGTCGGCCGCGCATCATGAAGGCCGGTCCGCCGAGGACGCGCACGAACGAGACGACGCCGGAGGAAAAGCGGGCCGGCGCCGTCGCGTCCTCCGGGCGGAGCGCTCCGGGCGCCGCTCCGTAGCGGAAGAGCGGCTGGCCTTCCGCGGTGTAGACGCCGAAGGCCGCGAGACCCTCGATGCGGGCGGCGCCCTCCGTATCGCCGCGATCGTAAACCTGCAGGAGGTCGGCGGCGAGTTGAAACGCGCGGAATTCAGCCATGATGCGCAGGCGGCTCCGCTCCTGCACCACGAGGAGCAGGATTCCGCCGAGGGCGAGCGCCGATATGAGGGCCAGGAGGATGGCGGCTGCCGCCACGCCCGTCCTCCGATCCGTCCGCCGGTTACCGGCCCTGCGCCCGCGACCCCCCCCCCCCCCCATGCCC
>JAEXTK010000104.1 GCA_023406985.1 Spirochaetota bacterium
GGGCGCGGCCGCGCGAGCCGGCGCCGCGGCCCCTACCGCCGCCGAAGCCGCCGAAGCCGAGCGGCGCGAACGGTTCCGGGCCGACGCCCTCCGCTGGGAACGCTGGTTCAACGGCAGGTCGCCCCGGACGGCGCGGCAGTACGTGGATTGGATCGAAGGGGGCGCGGGCTTCCCGTGGGAGTAGGGACTTCCGAAAACTTCGGTTTTTGACGACCCACGGATAAGGCAGCGAATCCTTCAAGGATTCGCGGAGAGACATGCAGAAACCAACCGGGTTTCTGCATGTCTCCAAAAACGAAGGGCGCCTTGCGGCGCCCAATATATGGAGCGTCCCTCATCGGGACGCGGAAGGGCGCGAGCGGGATTATGGCCCGCGCCAAGTACGTCGACAATACCACCGCGGCCGCGGAAGGTCAAGGGCCTGCGGCCCTGAAGCCGCGGACCTAGAATTCGATCTTGGTGGATAGGCTCGCAGAGACCGCGCCGTCCCCCGCGTAGCGGGTGAACTCCTTCTCCGCCCCGCCGCCCGCGTACGTGAGCGCGAAGGTGAACGGTACGGCGCGGGGCAGCGCGACGCGTTCCGAGAACTTGACCGAGTACGAGCGGTCTTCCAGATTCGAAATCGCCGACAGGGTGGACGACAGGTAATCGGAGAGCAGCTTGTCGGCGGAAAGGGCCGCGTACGCGTAGAAGGAGCCCTGGTACAGGGACTTCGCCTCGTTCGCGTCGAGCGCGCCGAGGTCCGCGACGGTATAGCCGGACAGGTCCCTGCCCCGGGAGTTGTAGAAGCCCTCGGCGGACACGGTCCACCGCTTGAGCTCGTCCAGAGCGCGTACGAAGCCGAAGGACGCCTGGAGCGATCGTTCATACGAGGCGTATTCCTCGGCGTAGGCGAGCTCGCCGTATACCGTCGTGCCGAGCAGCCGCCCCGAAAAATCGGCGCCGAAGCGGGCCTGCGCGCGCGCGCCGCCGTAGGCGGTGAGCGCGAATTCGAATCCCTTCCACGTCGTATCGAGGCGGCCGCCCAGGTTCACGCGGTCGGGATCGCCGTACGAGCCGTCCGCGTTCAGGGCGGAGAAGTCCGCGAAGAGGAAGGCGTTCGACGAGGGCAGCAGTAGGTGCAGCCGGAGGCCGGGTTTCCCGACCCGGAGGTCCACGTCCGCGAAGGAGTCGGCTTTCTCAAGGTTGATGAAGTCGACCGGCGTCCACACCCGGGAAGGCCCCCAGGCGATGAGCTGGTTGCCGATCCTGACGAAGAGCCGCTTCGCGATATCGAAGCTGTAGTGGAGCTCGGAAAGTTCGAAGGCGGTCTCGTAGGGGTCCGCCGCGGGCGGGGCCGCGCCGTCTCCCGCGTACGCCTGGAAGAAGGGGTGCGCGGCGTTGTACGCCGCGTAGAGCGAACCGTAGTCGCTCACCGTCAGTTTCGCGAAGAGCTTGCCGCTTAAGTCCGCCGTCGCGCGATACCCGCCGAGGCCGTCGGAAGCGGAGACCGTCGCATCGGCCACGATCGTCCCGCCGACCAAGCGCTCGATCCGTACCGCATCGACGACCTTCGCGGCCGCGTCGAAGCCTCCCTTGGCCGCGCTCTCCGCGGCCGCCGGTCCCCCGGCCGGGGCGTCCGGCGCCGGCTCTCCGCCTCCGCCGCTTCCCGCGAAGAGCGCGGACTCGAAGTCGGCCTCCGGAGCCGCGGGGGCGGCTTCCTGGGCGGCGAGGCCGGTCCCGCCCGAGGGAGCAACGCCGAAGCCGAAGACCGCCACGAAACCGAGGATCAGGAACGGATATCGGTCCATTCGATTCATTCGATCATCCCCCTCAGCGCGATTGCTCTTCCAGGAAGGCCTTGGAGAAGACGTAGTCGGGGATCTTCGCGGTCGAAATTCCCTCGTTCGTGAGGAAGGTCTGCCGCCCCTTCTCCAGCGCGTCGACGGCGAGCAGCTTCGTGAAGATGTACCTTCCGGGAAGCACCTGTTGGTAGTCCACGTAGTAGAGGGTGCGCAGCAAGACCTCCGAGGCGCTGAAATTCTCCACCTTCACGGGAAGGCCGTCGGTCCTCCGCACGTACCATTTCTGGATGGGGAAGGAGACGTCGAGCCGTTTCGCGTCCAACCGGACCACGTCGCAGTCCCACTTGGCGACTTTCGCGGTCCCGGCCGATCTCACCGTATACAGGGCCGCCGTGTCGCTCTTGCCGAACAGGTCGGTGCGGACGTCCGTGGCCCCGACGTCGTCCTTCCGGTTGCGGTACACGAACTCGCGGGTCGAGGGGAGATAGAGGAAGAGATCGTCCTTGTTCCGGTAGTACCCCTTGCCCTTCTCGCTGTCGGGGAACTGGAAGACGAGGGCGAAGGTGTCCGCGGCGTCGCGCCGGTAAATCTTGATCTGGAGGACCCGGTCGGCCTCCCCGGTCTTCTTCTGCACGAGGGTGAACGTGTTGGTGAGGTCCGTGCCGACGAGGTTGAGCTTCTCCTCGTAGCCGCGGACGATCTTGAGGGCGGCCGCGTCGTCGGCCTGCGGGCCGCCCGCCTGCGCCGCGCCGCCCGCCTGCGCCGCGGCCGGATACGCGGCGGCGAGGGCCGCGAACATGGCGGCCGCGCCGGCCGCGATACGCGTCATCGTTCCCATATCGATTCCTCCGTCAAAAGGTCTTGGTCAGGGCTTCCACCGGGGGCACGGCGCCGCCGCGCCGGGCGGGGAAGAAGGAAAACAAGGCGGCGAACGAGGCGATCGCCGCCACGACGCCGATGAAAGAGAGCGGATCGGGGCTCAGGACCAGGCGGCCCCTGCTCAGGAAGATTCCCAGGTAGCCTCCCGGGGGGAAGGTCGCGGCATAGCGCACCAGGAGGGAAAGGGAGGCCGCGAGCGCGGCGCCGGCCGCGGAGAAGATCACGGCCAGCGCGACGCTCTCCATGACGAAGAGGCCCGTCACCTGGGATGCCTCTACGCCCATGGCCCGCATGGTACCGATCTCGCGGAGCCGCTCGTTGATCGTCATCCTGAGGTTGATGAAGACGGAGACCGCGATGACGAAGAGCATGACGAGCGAGATGAAGGCGCCGACGCCGTTCACCGCGGCGAGGATCGTGCGGACGAGGCCGAGCACCTCGTCCAGGGTCGCGATCTTGAGCATCACCCGATCCCGGCCCTCCTTGTCCTCCTCGTACCGCGTGCTCGCGGCGGTTATGGCGGCGATCGCCTCCGTATCGGATTTCGGGACGCTCACGTCGAATCCCGCGCCGGAAAGGGCCGCGGCGAGGCGATCGCGTTGCCGCGGCAGGTTTTCTGCGCTCGGCAGATAAACGAACACCGAGGTGGAGGCGCCGTCTCCGGCGAGGTCCAAGCCGCGCAGGAAGTCGAAGTGGGCCAGCATGAAATCCCGCGCGAAATAGTTGTCCGAGACGTAGATGCCCCGGACCACGAGGATACCCGTATTGAAGGCCCCGAAACGGGTCCGGGTGGAAAGCACGATTTCATCTCCGACGGACAGGCCGAAGTAGGCGGCTATGTCCGCGGGCACCGCGGCGCCGTTCGGATCCGCGGCGAATCCGGCCCAGGAGCCCGAACCGAAATTCGCCTGGTCGCGGAAGGTCGTGTCGAGGTCCGGCCTGATCCCCGTGAAGAGCAGCCGCTTGGAAAGGCCGCGGAAGTACATCGTGGACCGGATCCCGTACCGGGTCAGTATCTCCGCGTCCGCGCCGAAGACGGAGAACGAAGCGGCCACGATCTCGTCGGTGCGGAGGAGCCCGTTGTACACCTTACCTCCGGAAGCGAACTGCCCCGTGACGGTAAGGTGCCCCGCGGAGGCGCGGGAGAGGCTTTCGGTGATGTTGGCCGTCGCGCCTTTGGAGAACGCCATGAGGAGCATGAGGATGAACGCGACGACCGCGTAGTTGACGCCGAGGGTGAAGCTCCGCTTCTTCTGGCGGAACACGTTCTTGAACGCCAAGCCGAGGAAGGAATTCATACCGGGCCTACCTTTCGCTCATCGCGGCCAGAGGGGTGATGGAGGAAGCGACCCGGACCGGATAGATGACGGCGATCACCGACACCGCCGCGACCAGGACCAAGGCGATCGCGAAGGGGGCCGCTTCCACCCGGAGCGTCAGGGGCCCGCCCCCGATGAGGAACTGCGAAATCGGCTCCGGAAGGGGCACGCCGCCGCTTCCGAACAGCGCGAGCAGCGTTCCGCTCACCGCCATGGAAACGAGGGCGGCGGAGATGTTGAGCATCAGCGTCTCGGCGAGGAACACTCCCCGCACGAAGGACTTGTCCGCTCCGATGGCGCGCATGGTACCGATCTCGGCCGTGCGTTCCACCACGTTGACGATGAGCGTATTCATGAAAATCATGATGACCACGAGGAAGATGAGGGCGGTCGCGATGAAGATGAAGGCTTGGAGCGCTCGGGCGATTTGGGCATAAAAGCCCGACGCCGCATCCCAGCGCGCTATCTTGATGCCGAGATCCGCGCGGGAACCGAGGTCGGCGATGACTTTTTCCAGTTCGCCGTGATCCGTGAGCTTGACCGCGGCCATGGTGAAGCCCGAGAGGGCCTCGGACTTCAGGGCGGAGAGGTCGAGGGAGCCGAACGCTTCGGAGGAGCCGAGATCGAAGAGGCTCGCCTCGTCGGCGCTCGCGGCTTCCAAGGCCGCGTTGAAGTCGGCGGGCAGGGCTTCCACGCCGGTGTAATTGTAGAGGGCGGAGTACGTGGCGGCGTCCATGAAGTTGATGTAATTGAAGACGCCTTGGTAGCGGCGGGGCCGGAAAATGCCGAGCAGCTTCGATTTCGCGGCATTGACGCCGCCCTCGGTGATGCCGAGGAGGGTCACCGGGTCGCCTGCGCGAAGGGTCACCCCGTAATCCTTCCGATACTGTTCGCTCTGGTAGTCGCTGATGAGGACGCCGGGCTCCGCGCCTCCGGCCGCGCCCTGCCCCGGCGCCTCCAGCCCGAAAAAGCTCCCCTCCCGGACTTCCAGGTTGGAAAACACCGCGCGGTACGGGCCGGGCTCCACCGCGTAGAAGATGAAGGGGAGGTCGATTTTCTTGCCGTCGCGATCCGCCTGGATGAGGCCGTAGTTCTGGGAGTAGAAGGCGTAGGATTCGACGAGCGGATGGGAAGCGAGGACCTTCTCGATCTCCGCGACGTTTCGGATCACCGGGAGGGGCGTGTTGAAGGCGAACGGCGACGGCAACTCCTTGGAGCGGTCGGAATAGATGATGAAGTCGCCGGTGAAGTTGTCGATGATGGATGCACGCGACGCGGCGGCGACCGAAGAGGCGAAGATGCCGCCGAAAACCAGGATGAAGGTTCCGAACGCCACGAGTACGCCGATGAGCGCCATCCGGCCCCGCCGTTTGGTCAGGGTCCTGAACGCTATGGTGAGGGTCAACACGGCCTAGCCCTCCGTCCCGATGCCGGAATCCACGACGCGTCCGTCCTGGATGTGGACGACGCGCTTGGCCTCGCGCATGATGTGGGCGTCGTGGGTGGAGAAGACGAAGGTGGTTTTCTCCGTCTCGTTGAGTTTCCGCATCAGTTCCACGATACGCGATCCGGTGGCCGAATCCAGGTTCGCGGTCGGCTCGTCCGCGAGGACGACGAGGGGCCTCGTGACCAGGGCGCGGGCGATGGCTACCCTCTGGCGCTGGCCGCCCGAAAGCTCGGC
This sequence comes from Spirochaetota bacterium, assembly GCA_023406985.1. Taxonomy (GTDB): domain Bacteria; phylum Spirochaetota; class Spirochaetia; order Treponematales; family Breznakiellaceae; genus JAEXTK01. The sequence continues at coordinate 5,664 of JAEXTK010000104.1, forward strand.
GCTCTTGTTCTTGATGCGGTCCAGGAGCTCGACTTCTTCTATGGCCTTCATCACCCGGTCGTGACGTTCCGCCTTGGGGATGGACTTCTGGAGGAGCAGGGGAAATTCGATGTTCTCGTAAACGTTCAGCACCGGTATCAGATTGAAGGCCTGGAAGATGAAGCTGATCTTCGTCCGTCGGTAGCGCGTGAGTTCCTTGTCGCTCATCTTCCCGGTTTCGGTCCCGTCGATGCGGACGACGCCTTCGGAAGGCACGTCGATGCAGCCGAACATGTTCAGCATGGTGCTCTTCCCCGATCCGGAGGGGCCCGCGATGGCGAGGAATTCGCCCCGGGCGATGGAGAGGGATACCCCTCTCAGGGCGTCCACCCGCGTCTCTCCCAGCAGGTAGTACTTCGATACGTTTTCCAGCTCCACGACGTTCATTCAGGATTCTCCTTCTTGATAATCCAGGCCTTTGAGCAGGATATCGATGAGATCGTTCGCCATCTCTCCGCGGGGCCGCTCCACCGCGATGCGGGGCGCCGAGTGCAGGCTCTCCACGAGTCCGATGAAGGCCCCGGCGACGAGCCCCGCGTCCGTGGCAGCCGCGATCTCTCCCGCCGCCGCGGCGTTCCGCAGGACCGTCCGCAAACGGACGATCATCTCTTCGAAGAGCAGCACCATGAGCCGCCGGGAGACCTCCTCCGGAAGGGCGGGCAGGTCCGTCTCCGCCATGCGGATGAGGTCCAGGGGCGGTTGGGACAGGAGCCACGCGGCCGAACCGCGAAGCTTCCCGCGCAAGGTCCCGCCTCCGCCCTGGATGGCCGCGGCGAGCCCCGCTCCATGGCGAAGGATGTTCCGTTCCATCACCGCGGCGGAGAGCTCTTCTTTTCCGCCGGGGAAGTGGTAGTACAAGGCGGCATGGGAGAGGCCGAGAGCGGAGGCGATATCCCGAAGCTTCGTGGCAGCGAAGCCTTTCCGCGCGAATATCTTCTCCGCCTCGTTCAGCGCCCGTTCCCTGGCGTCGTCATTCCGGGCCGCGCTCCGCTCATTCTCGTTCAATCCAACCACCTACCAACATGTTGGTAATATACTACATTCCAGGATTAACAAAGAACCATTCCGATTTTTTATTTCGATTGTTCCTTCATCAAGACGGCGGCCATGGTCGTCCCGAGAACCGAGGGTCTTCCCGCTGAGCGAGACGTCCAGGACGCCTTTCAGAGAGGGATACCGCATAGCGCTCGTATCGCTGCATGGCTTCGCCTTACCAGGAAACGACGATCCCCGCCGTAACGTAGTTGAATAGGGCGAAGGTATAGACGTCCCCGCCTCCATCCGAACCGCCTTCCAGCACCCGGTAGCCCAGGCGGAAGGCGACGTTCGGGTTCGGGTGGTACTGCACGGCCAGGAGCGCGTCCTCGGCGCGGCCGAACGGGCTCCACAGCGCGTCGGCGTCCAAGAACAGGCTGAACGGAGCGGCGAACTTCCACTGGACCCAGAGGTTGACGAGGGGAACGACGCCGAGGTCGTCGCGGTGGGCGTAACCGGAATCGCCCATGAGGGCGATGTCGGCGCTCCGGATCTTGCCGGTGAGCCCGGAGGCTACGACGAGATCGTCGGTTTTGACGAACGCGTATCGATAGGTGAACCGGTACGAATCGAACCGATACGCCGCGTCGACCCGCGTCCCCGCGGGGAAGGCTTTCCCCTGATAGGAGACGTCCTCATCCAGGGTACCGGAAGACCGGACCGTGAGCGGCGCGATCAGGACCGTCGCGGTGTGCCTTCCCGCGAAGGTATAGCCGAGGCGGAGGCGCAGGGCCGCGGCGGGGTCGGACGAGAGGTCGTCGGACAGCGAAAGCCGGGTCCCGGTCTCGGCGGGGATCCGGACGTCGTTGTAGCCGGTGAACGCCGCCCCGCCTTCCACGTCCAGGAAGGCTTGGGCCATGGCCCGCGGGGCGGAGAGCGTGAGAGCGGCGACGAGCAGCGTGACGATTCCGAATGGTTTACGCATCGTTTACCCTCAGTAAAAATTGACCTCGGCGACGTACAGGTCCGCCGTGAATTCCTTTTTGTAGGCCACCACCGCCAGGCTCACGATCTTTCTCGGGTCGAACCCGAAGAGCGAACCGAAGTCTCCCTTTTGGAAGGCGGACCAGGGTAAGAATACCTCGGTCCACGCGCGCGACACGGGGAGAGGGGCCTTGAAGAACGACCAAGGCAGCCGGTTCGCCGTGGTTCGCAGGAACACGTAATACGAATCGCCCGTCCCCTTCACTTTCAAGGAGAGGCCGGTGAAGCGGGAGGCGTCGAAGGCGCGCTCCTCCGGATTCAGCATCAGGCGGACCTGGATGAAGCCGCCGTTGTTCTTGAGGCTCACGTCGCCCCGCATGGCCATGACCGGCATCCCGTCCGCGAACTCCCTGCCGGAACTCATCGTGGATTTCCCTCCCATTACGCGGTCGGTGAATCCTTCCCACTGCGTACCGAGGGCTGAAACGCCGGAGGAGAAGTCGTCGATGAGGAGGGCCTTCTTGGTCGCGCCCTCTTCCGTCGAGGCGTTTCCCGGCACCGAATACCCCAGAAGGGCCAACAGCGACGTCGCCCGGAGCGCGCGCCGAAACGATTTCGAATGGACCATCTTCATCTCCTTATCCTTCGGCGAGGGCCTCGAGGCGACCCCGGAGCCCATCCATATCGAGAATATGCTCCAAATCGGCTCGGACCAGGACTTCCGCGGAGGCGGCATCCAAGCGCCCTCCGAACATGACCACCACCGAAGGCGGAACGAGGCGGCGGAGCATGAGGGCTTCCGCGACGGCGCCGGAGGCACCGCCGGAGGCGATGATCGAATAGACTACGGCCCGGGCCTTGTTCGCCGCGGCCGCGAACGCGACCTCTTCAACGGGGGTTCCCGGACTCAAAAGTATCGTCCGCCAGCCGGCCGACGCGGCGTGGATGGCGGACCCGAGCAAACCGGGTTCGTGCTCCAGTCCGAACGCGCTCGATAGCGCCACCCTCGGGGCGTCTTCGCGGATCGCGACGGATGAGACGAGCAGGCTCAGGAACCCCCGGAGACGCGCCTGGGCGAAGGAAAGGTGCGCCGACCGCAGCCGCCCCTCCTCCACCGCCTTCTTGATGCCCGATATGAAGGGAAAAACGAACTCGTCTATGAGGGGAAGCCGCCCGAGCGCCTGTAAGGCCCGATTGAACTCACGGTCGAGCGCCTCCGGATCGAGCGACTTCAGGGCTTCAAGAGCATCGGCGACGAACAGGGAATCGGAGGGCGCCTGGCCGCCGACCAAGTCGATGAGCTCTTCCAACGGCAGGCCGGCGACCGTACCGATGGAGTGTCCCGCCGCTTGGGCCCTCCGCAGCCATTCGAGCCGGGTTACCTCTTCCCGCGTGTAGCGGCGATGCCCCGAAGCCGTCCGCGCGGGCGAGACCGCGCCGTAGCGCAGTTCCCAGGCCCGAAGGACCGCCGGGCTGAGTCCGGTCCGCTGGGCGACCGCGCGCATGGAAAAAAAGTCCATGCGCATATATTACTGATACTATAAGCTTAAGGCAAAGATTTTCCTGATTTTGTATAATAATTACGGTCGATTTATCTATACAAACATTCGACAGGCTCGCAGCCGGAAGGTTCATCGAGAGCGCGATAGGGACCGACGCCGGTCGGCCCGCGCAGGGGAGCCGATCGCCCCCGGGCGCTACGGCGCCCACCAATTGGAGGTAGAGGGCGATAGCGGCGG
>JAEXTK010000105.1 GCA_023406985.1 Spirochaetota bacterium
GCGGGGAGCCGGCCGGGCGGGCCGCGCCGCCGGTCGGATACGCCGAGCCGCCGCGGACGCCCGCGGTCTACGAGGCCGCGACGTACGGCGAGGCCCTCGCGATCCTCGGGCTCTGACATTAGTGTCCCGAAGCTTTGGGAAATCTGAATTAAAGCGGCGCCTCCGCGGGCCCGCTAGGGCTTGCGCTCGAGTTCGCCGCCGCCGACTCCGGTCGGCGCGCCGACGCCCGTAGCCGATCCGCGCTCGCCCGCGGCTCCCGGGGGCACGGCCGCTCCGAGGGGAGCGGTCGCTCCCAGCGGCGCGGCGGCTTTCCGCTCGCGGTTCAGGGACGCGATCAGCGCCTCCGTGCCGCCGCCCGCGCTGAAGACCTTGGCGAGTTCGTGGAGTTCGGGCCGGTATTCGAAGTGCATGTTGTCGTAGAGGTCCCATTTGCCGCCCCAGACGAAGCCTTGGCGCTCGAAGGCGCGGATGACGGCGGCGGGCGGGCTCCATCGCTTTTCCATGGGGACGAGCATCCAGTCTTCGTTCCGCGCGCGTTCCCACTCCCAGTACATCACCGATTTTCCGAGCCGCCGCGGCTGGACGTCGATGGCGAGGCCCCAGCTGTGGTAGCTGCGCCGCGCCGTACCGCGGATCTCCCGCCAGTTGTACCCGCCGAGGGAGCCGATGCCCGCGAGGAAGGCCTTGACCGCGGGATCGCGGCCCGCGATCGCGGCGACTTCGTCGTTGACGCGGGTGACCGCGTCGGCGATGTCCTCGTGGACGGACACCGTCCGGCCGAAGAGCGGAACCTTCGCGAGCCTGCCCTCGATGGCGGCCCGCGAGCGGCCTCCGTACAGGGCGGCGTGGAAGGCGATGTGGTGGTCTTCCCCGTTCTTACGGGCGGCCTTTTCCCCGTTGCGGCGGAGTTCCTCGATGCGCTCCGGCGAGTACTTCCGCGGATCGCGCGGTTCGTCCGGATAGGAGTAGAAGACGTAGGGGAGATAGTCGGCCCACTTCTCGCGTTCGACCGCGGGGAGGAGCCGGCCGCGCGCCCAGAAGAAGACCTTGCCGTCCACCGTGGCGGTCCAATCGCCCTCCCGCCACTCCACGGCTTCTATCTTGTCGGGGTAGGCGCGCCTGAAGGCTTCCAGGACCATGCGGGATCGGATCTCCTCGCTCGTGAGGAGCGTGGACCCTTCTATGGAGTAGAGCGCCGCGAAGAGGAACAGCAGGGCGCAGCTCATCTTGACGGCGAACGTAGAACGCATAATACGTCCTACGATAGCGGAGCGGAGCGCGCGCCGCAAGCCCCGCCTCCGCAACCGAGAACGGTTCTCACTCCCAATCGAGGAGGCGGCGCTGGCCGGTCAGGGCGCGGATGGCGGTGACGTCCTGGCTCACCTCCACGGTGCCGCGGTAGGAGCCGTCCCGCCCGTACACCGGGAAATAGCGGATGTGGATGAACTTGCCGCCCATCTCGATCCAGAACTCGGCCGCCTTCTGCTCCTTGGCCCGGAAGGCGTCGAGGATGCGGCGCACGACGTGCACGCTCTTGGGCGGGTGGCAGTTGGCCACGTTGCGGCCGATGACCGCGGGGCTGCGCGGGAAGATCCGCTCGGCCCCGTCGGAGTAGTAGAGGACCCGGTCGTGCTCGTCCACGAAGGATACGTCCACGGGCAGGGCCTTGAGCATGAGGTCGATCTGTTCGCCCGTCATCCAGCCCTCGCCGAGGCGCTGGGCGAGCGGCATCGCGTCGGGAGGCGGCAGGTCCGCGGCAAAGGAGGCCGGGGCGGCCGGCGCCGCTTGAGCCTCGGCAGGCGGCCGCTGGGTCTCCCCCGCGGCGGGGCCGAGCTTGGCCTCCGCGATGTCGGGGTCCCACTGGCCGCCGGGCGTGACCCAGGCGTAACCGATGGCCGCCTCGCCCCGCCGGACGGCGATCCAGGCCCGCTCGTCCAGCTTGCGGAGGGCGGTCGGGAAGAGGATGCGCTCCTCCATGAAGAAGAGCGCCGACGCCTTGGAGGCGATGCCGGCCGCGGCCGCGCGGACGCGCTTCCAGTCGCCCGCCTCCCGCGCCTCCTCGGCCTCGCGGAAGAGGGCGCGGACCTCGTCGTGCTTGCCCCACATGACCTTGGACGGCGCGTCGAAGCCGGCGGCCTCCAGGAAGGGGAAGAGCTGGTTCTCCTTGCGCGTGTAGTGGATGAGGATCTTGCGGAAGTCGGCGATCGCCGCGTCGAAGGCGGCGATGGCGGCGTCGGTCCGCGTCCAGCGCAACGCGAGGGCCCGCCGCGCGGCGCGGAGCCTCTTGAGGGAGGCGCGGGCGGCCTCGTTCTCGGCCATGAAGGTGTGGACCGGATGGCCGCCCACCTTCTCGGGCCGCCCCTGCTTCTCCAGGGAATTCTCGAAGACCTCGACGTGGACCTCGCAGAGACGCTGGATCTCCTCCGGCGGGAGGCCCTCGCTCATGAGGGCCTGTTCCATGGCGGCGATCTCCTCGGCGCTTACGTTCTTGACGAGCACGTCGAAATCCTTCTTCACTCGACCGACGCTCTCCCCCGCGTGGAGACGCCCGATGATCTTCTTGAGTTCTTCCCGCTTGTACTCATCGTTCCGGATGAGTTCGCTCACAGCCACACCTCCTGGAGGACGTTTCCTTCCGGGTCCACGGTGACGGACTTGATGGGCACGTTTCGCGTCGCCCGCTCCCGCGCCTCCAATGCTAATTTCACGAGGCCTCCGCAGCAAGGGACGTGCATGCGAAGTACGGTGAGCGTATCGATCATCGCCTCGTCGATCATGACCGCGAGCTTGTCCACGTACCGTTCCTGGCCGTCGTCCAGCTTGGGGCAGGCGATGGCGAGGGTCCGGCCGGCGAGCCACCGGGAATGGAAGTCGCCGACGGAGAAGGCCGCGCAGTCCGCGGCGAGCAGGAGATTGGAGCCGCGGAACTGGCTTGCGCGCGGATTGACGAGGTGGAGCTGGATGGGCCATTGGCGCAACTCCGAAGGCTGGGAGGGCCCGGACCCCGCGGAGGGCGCACCGGAGAATGCTCCGGACCGAGCGCTCGGCGCCTTGAAGGCGAAGGCCTTCATGCCCGGGCAGCCGCCGTGGCCACCCTCGGCGGGATGGGCGCTCCGGCTCGGCGCGGAGGCTTGGCCCGCCGCGGAAGCGGCGCCCGCGCCGGCCGGAGCCTCGATCCCTTTTTCCGCGAGCACGCGGAGCGCGACGGCGAGGTAGGCGTCCTCGCCGTGATCGCGCAGGTGGGAGAGGTGGGCGGCGATGGTGGCGGCCCCCTTCGGCACGATGTTCTCTTCCATGACCTTCCGTTCGTCGTACGGCTCCGCCTCGCGCTCCTCCACGGCGATGGCGCCGCGCGGGCAGGTACCGATGCAGGCCCCGAGGCCGTCGCAGAGGAGGTCGCCCACGAGGCGGGCTTTCCCGTCCACGAGCGCGAGCGCGCCCTCGGGACAACCGACCGTACAGGCTCCGCAGCCGTCGCAGAGTTCTTCGTCTATCGATATGATCTTGCGTTTCACCGTCTTCCTCCTCAGGATCGCCTCGATCATACCGAGTCCGGCCGCGCCGCGCCGTAACCGGGGTTAGGGCGGGGGCGTTTTTCCGATCGCCGCGGGCATTCGACATTGTCGGCGGATTACGGTATCTTCGGTGCGATGAACGAAGCGAACGACGGCGTCTCCGCCGCCGACCTGCTCCGCGCGAACGAACTCCTCGTGCGCGGGGACTACCGGACGGCGGTGGCCTTGCTCGAACGCCTCGTGGCGGAGGACCCGACGGAGTGCGCGGCCCTCACCGCCCTCGGCATCGCGTTCACCGAAGGCGGGGAGCACCGGAAGGCGCTGAAGGCCCTCCTCCGGTCCATCGAGCTCAAGGAAGAGGACGGGGAGGCCCACGAGGCCCTCGGCTGCGCTTACTTCCGGCTCGGCGAACTGGAGAACGCGAGGCGACACCTCTCTCGGGCGCGGGAACTCGCGCCGGAAGACGGCGGCATCTTGCGGAACCTCGGCGTGGTCCTCGACCGCCTCGGCGATTTCGAAGGCGGGGCGGGGCTCATCGAACGAGCCTGCGAGCTCAACAAATGGGATTACCAGGCCGTCTACGCCCTCGCGTCGGTGCGCCTCCGGCAGGGCGAGATCGAGGCGGCCTTGGAGCTCTTGGAGCGCATCGCCTCCGAGGATTCGCCCGCGGACCTCAAGGTCCTCGCCATCGACCACGTCCACAATCTCCGGCGTTACCTCAAGGCCTGAGCGTACTGAGCTTCGCGCGGACGCTGCGCCCCGCGCGGCGGCCCAGCCCCGAGCGGCGGCCGCGCCC
>JAEXTK010000069.1 GCA_023406985.1 Spirochaetota bacterium
GCCTGCGCCGCCGCGCCGTCCGCCGGGCCGTCCGCCGCCGGCTGGGCGGTGAAGAGCTCCCGCGCGAGGCGGCTCTTGGACGATTCCTCGTTCACGGCGAACTCCCGCGCGTCGAAATCGAGCACGAAGTCCAACTGGTGCCGTTCGAGCTTCCGGAGGGCCTCCCCCGCGTCCGCGTAGGGGATGGCCTGCACCTGTTCCAGGGCGAGGAGGCGGGACGCGGTATCGGCCGTCCCGACGACGCCGACCTTGAAGACCTTCTCCTCGCCGCCGGAGAAGGCGAAGGCGAGGCCGAAGACGATGAAGACGGGGAAGAAGAGGTTCCAGAGGAAGGTCCCCCGGTCCCGCACGAACTCCATGGAACGGGCCGTGAACATGGCCGCGAATTGCTTGACGATCATACCGTTTCCTTCATTAATTCCGCAGCGAACTGCCGGTGAGCTTGATGAACAAGTCCTCCAGGTTGGGCTTGTGGATGGAAAGCCCCTCGAGGTTCACCTTCGCCGCGAGCAGGTCCTTGAGGCTCTTGTCGAGCCGGTTCGTCTGCAGCTCGATGGAATCCTCGCCTATGGTGAGCCCCGGAAACCCTTCCAGGGCGTCCTGGCAGCAGCCGTCGTAGGGGAGGCGGATCAGCACCCCCTCGAAGTGCTTCGCGAGGAGCGCGTCGGGCGTATCGATCTCCAGTATCCTGCCGCGGTCCATGATGGCGATCCGTTCGCAGAGGACCTGGGCCTCGTCCATGTAGTGGGTGGTGAGGAGCACCGTGGTCTTTTCCGCCTTGATGCGGCCGATGAGGTCCCAGAAGTTGCGCCGCGCCTGGGGGTCGAGCCCGGTGGTCGGCTCGTCCAAGAAGACGATCTCGGGTTTCGGGATGATGGCGAGCGCGAGCAGCATGCGCTGCCGTTGCCCGCCCGAGAGCTTCTGGTTGTCCCGTTCCAGGATGTCTTCCAAGGAACAGAGGGCGATCACCTCGTCCATCGGCCGCGGTTTGGCGTAGAACGAGGAGAAAAGTTTGAGGGTTTCGCGGACGGTGATGAATTCCGGGAGCGCCGTGGACTGGAACTGGATGCCGACCCTCTTCTTGAAGTCGTGCCCGATGGGCGTCCCGCGGAAGAGCACCTGCCCTCCGCTCGGCGCGGTGATGCCTTCCATCATTTCGATGGTGGTCGTCTTGCCCGCCCCGTTCGGGCCGAGGAGGCCGAAACAGATGCCTTCGGGAATCCCGAACGACACGCCGTCCACGGCCTTCACGGGCCCGTAGTTTTTCGATAAACCTTCGACCCTGAGTAATTCGCTCATGGCTCGAAAGTAGCTCGGCGGGAGGGAAGGGGGCAAGAAAATACGCGTCGGCGCCGCCGGAGGCGAAGGCGCCGCCTGAGGCGTCGGGGCCGGCAGCGGCCCTCGCGCGGGCAGCGATGCGGTGCCGGTTCGGGCGGACGTCGGCCGCCGCTACTTCTTCCTCCAGTTCTCCTTGACGCGCATATCGTCCACGACCGTGTACGTGCTCAGGGCGGCCTGGTCGCCGACCAGGAAATCGTTCCACTTGCCGTAGTAGCGGCTATAGGTGTACTCCACGCCGGGGACGGCGGGGCCGACCGTGGCGTCGCGCGCCGATTCGATGCCGGCGGCGCGCCTGAGGACGGCGGCCGTATCCGCGTTGCTCAGGAACCGCTCGTCCACGCGGAGGGGGCCCGCCTCTCCCGGCCGTTTGATGAGGAGCAGGGCGGCCGCCTTGGAGACTTCCCAGTCGGCGATCGGGTTGCTGAGTTCTTTCGGCAGCGCGATCCCGCCGTCCATGGCGTTGTTGCCGTGGTCGGAGACCACCACGATCGTCGTATTCTCCCATACGCCGTTCGCCTTCATCCAGTCGGTCCAGGCCAGGATGAAGTCGACCATTTTCTTCGCGTTATTGAAGGCACCTCTCCCATCCACGAAGCTCTTGGTGCCCGTCTCGGGATCGGGGAAGTCATCCTTCACGATGGTCCCCTCCCGCGTGATGCCGAAGGGTTCGTGGGTGAACTGGGTGTGGATGAGCTTGAACGTGCCGGGCCCCTCGGCCGCGGTGGAAAGCGAGGGCAATAGGTCGAGGTAGGCGTATGTCTTGACCTGGTTCCGCGCCATCTTGCGGAGTTGGTACGACTTCCGGAAGATGAGCCAGCTTCCGTCGTCGTAGATGGCCGCCTTGAGCAGGGTGGGAGCCGACTGGAAGAGCGTCACCATCACGAGCAGGCGATTCTTTCCCGAGCCGGTCTCACCGTCCGCGCTGTAGCCGGTGCGCGCCTTCCAGGCGCCGACGTAGTGGATCGAGGCGCTCGTGCGCAGTTTCCCCTGATAATGGGCGCTCAAGGCATCCCGATCGACGTAGGTCAGATCCACGATCGAAGTGTCCAGGCGCCGTGCCAGCATCGCGTCGCAGAGGTCGTAGACCGCCGCCTCGTACTTGGGGAGGCCTTTTCCCGGCATCCGGTTCATCGCCTCGGGCACGTAACCATAACCGGAGAGCATGGAGGGGATGGAGGTCACCGTGGTGGAAGAAATGGCGAGCGTGTTCGGGTACCAGGTGAACCCTTCAAGGGCGTCCCGGTATTCGGGGTACTTCTCCACGAGCCTGCCGACATAGTTACCGTTGAACATGTCGGCGATCACGAGCACGACGTTGGGGCCCGTCGCGGAGAAGCGGTGGATCGCCTCGCTCTCGGGCGGCAGGGCCGCGCTCTCCGCGGCCGCGGTCGATCCCAGCTCCGTCGGCTCGGTCCGGAGGGCGGTGACGGTTATCTGCACCGCGAAGGCCGCGGTCACTACCGTGAGGGCGGCGAGGATCGTGCCCTTCCGCCATTTCAGAACGGCGCGGGCGGCGAAGCAGGCCAGGCCGACTACCGTTACGTCGAGCAGGATCATGATGAGCCGCGGGCTCCCCAGGAGATAGTCTTTTTCCAGGCGGAGCTCGTCCAGGGTGCCGTAGTCGCCGGGGAGGATGTAGTTGTAGACGAGGATGACGAGGATCGTCGCGGTGACGCCGCCTATGGCCTTCGCCTGGGACCGCGCGCCGAGGAGGAAGAAGAACCCGAAGCCGACCAGGAAGAACAGGAGCGCCGGCAGAGCGTTGCGCAGGAAGAGCTCGCCGAGGCCCATGCCGATGTCCTGCGGAGAAGAAAAGTAGATCAGGGTCGGGGAGATGAGGAAGAGATACGCCGTCATGAAGGCGAAGGCGAAACCGAAGAGGCCGGCGCGTCCGCGGGCCACCGCCTCCGGTAAAGCCGGCCGCGCACCTCCTGCCCCGGCGGTCGGCCGCTGCGGCAGGAGGCCGAGGGCCGCGGTGTAGATAACGAGGTCCTGGGTCAACACGGTGACCAACTTGACGCTCTTGTTGGAGATGTACGCGTTCTGCCGACGGGCGAACAGGAGAAGATACGCCGCCACGGCGAAGAGCGCCCACTCCGCGGCGAGGGAGAGGATGAGGGCTCCTGACGCGGGGCGCTTCCGGCGGAGGACCCGCCAGGCGTAGAGGCCGGTCAGGCCGAACCCTACCAAGGCCGTGAACAGGATGAAGAACTTGAAGCTACGCTCGAAGGTGAGCTCCCAGTATACCTGGACGCCGAGGAGGAAGAACGCGGCCAGGAAGAGCGACGTTGCCCGGTCCTCCCGCTCCAGCCACCGGCGAGTCGCGGCGAGGAACGATTCTTTCGGTTCGCCTTCTCCCGGTCGGCTCTCGCGCGGCGGGAGGGGCAGGAGCTTGGCGAGGATGGCGTTCTTCGGGATCGCGAAGATGTTGTTCATCGTCCAGTATAGGAGCAGCGCCGAAGGGCTGTCGTAGAGGACGACGAGGAAGAGGCCCGCCATCGCGAGGAGCTGGAAGGTATCCTTCGATGTCCGGTTCTTCGTGTAGAGCAGGGAGGAAGCGACGTTGATCGCGGTCATCAGGAAGGGGAGGAGGTTGACGCCGAGCAGGAGGCCGTCGCTCTTGCCGAGGTCCGCCAGGACCAGGAACCGCTCTCCGGCATAGCCCGCGTAGCGCGAGAGATAAAGGTACGGCGCGAAGAAGAACGGAATTTGGATGAGCAGGCCGAGCGAGGTGCGCAGTGGCGAGAGGGGCGAGTAGCCGTGCAGCCGATGGGCGTTCTGCGTCAGGTAGAACCGCTTCTGGCCGGTGTAATGGGCCTTGATGCTCGCGAGGTCCTTCGCCATCTTCCGCTGGACGATCTCTTCCTGCCGCTTCCACTTTTCGGCGAGATAATAGAAGGGACCGGTGACGGCCGTCACCACGAGGCTGAGCGCCATGAGCGCGGGGCCGTAGCCCATGCCCGTCCCCGTGAGCAGCCCGAAAACGAAACCGATGAACACTTCCAACGGCTTGATGAAGATGGCGTACAGTAGGTTCATGCGCAATCCTGAAATTAAGATGGAACCGATGTTAGGAATCCGTTAGTCGGTATTCAACTGGAGGGAGCCGTCGCTGTCAAGGCACGGAGCACGTCCCCGGTGTCCCGAAGATTGGGGATGGAAATGCGGAGTTCGGGGGGCGTCACGCAAGGCCTGTGCCCACCGTCCATCCGGCACGCCCTGACGGATCGGCGCTCATCGAATCGGGCCTCCCCCGGCTGCGGGGTCCCGCCGCGCCCCGGGAGCCTATGCGTATCCATTGCGATCGCCCGCCGCTTCCCGAATCTTCGCGACACTATCCGATCATTCCAGGACGCGGATGCCGCGCAGGATGCGGCGGTCCTCCAGCTTCGTGCCGTCGGCGAGCGTCATCGGCTTGCGTTCCGCGACGGCGCGCACGGTCACCTCGCGCTGTTCGTACTCGCGGATCTCCGCCCGATCGTCCTCCGCCACGTACCAGTCGCGGCCGTCCGCGTCGCTGATGACCAGGGACGTGAAGAGGGCGGTTCCGACGAGCCGAACCTTCCCGCGCACGGTGACCTCCGCGCCACTCCGCACCGTCTCCCAATCGGCCGACGTTCGTTCCGCCGCCGGCGCCTCGGCCGTTCCCCCCGCTGCCGCGTTCGCGGCGAGGAGGGCGCAGAGCGCGAGCGCGCACGGGAGGAGCCGCGCGGCGCTCACTTCTTGCTCCAGGTTCCGGCCGACGGTGTGGCGAGTCCGCGGCTCCCCTGTTTGAGCTGCGCCCTGACCGTCGCCGGAATCCCGGCGCCCATGCGCATCGGGAGATCCACCTTCCAGGAAGTCCGGGCCCGGACGCGCGCGGCCGCCGCCGACTTGAGCGGAGAAACGGAATCCCCCGATGCGACGCTCGCGACATGGCCCCACTCCTCCGTTCCACCGTTGTCGCTATTCGCGTTGAAGACGAGGGCGACGTCACCCTCATAGGGCCCTGTGGTATCGAGGCCTCCCGAAGCCGTGGTGATCCCGACGTAGTGGATGTGCGAGCCGGATGCGCTCGGCGTGAACGTGTCTCCCGTGATCTCGGAAGCGATGCCCTCCCCGGGGGAGAATGGCCAATCCTCTCCTTGCAGTTCCGCTGGGGCTCGGGGCATTCCGAAGGTGTAGCCGGTAGTTATGGCATCGAAGGCGTTTGCGTAACCGTACGGGCCACTCTCCTCGTACAGAATGTTGGCGAGATGCCAGGACTCCAGCAACACTTCCCAGGAAGAGATCGCGGGGCTGAAACGCGCTGTCGTGGCGTTGACGACGGCCTGGAAATCCCGCTCCTGGGAATCGAGGATAACCTTATAGATACCGGTCCCGCCTCCGTGTATGCGGAGCCACTGGAAAAAGAGGGAGACGGTGGCGTAGTTGTCGAGCACCGTGTTCGGATTTTCATTTTCGAAATAGCCGTCCCAGACGAAGAAGTTATTGCCGTACGCGATGCTGCCGAGTTGGTCGGCGTTGTACCAATCGATGCGTTCCTGGCTGGGCGAGCCGCTGTAGACGTACTCGGCGCCGCTGGAAAGTCCCTCGTTGATCCAGAGGTCCTGCTCGGTCCTTTTGCTCGTGTCCCCCTCATCTAGGTACGTCTGCGAGAAGCTGATGAGGTGCTGGAGCTCGTGGGCGACGGTCAAGTTGAATTCCGGGTCGCCGGGGACGGACGGGTCCACGTCCAGGAAGAGCATGTCGGCCTCATTGGACGCGGAGTAGGTCGAGGCGCTGAACATGTGGGTCGGGTCGAAGTAACCGGCGATGTAGCCGCCCGTGCCGTCGTAGCCGTCCCGGATGTCGAGCAGGAGGAGGATGACCTTGCCGTTACCGTCCACGTCTTTGACCGCGCCGAAGGCACCGATGATCTGATTGTGGATATGGGCATCGTACTCTGCGGCGACGGTCTGGGCGACCGCCTGGGTGACGCCGGACCCGATCTCGACGTATACCTGGCAATGGGTGTCATCGACCACGAGGGGTCCGCAGGTCCGGTAGTAGGTGTTGTCGGTCGTGCGGAGTGCATTGAACAGACGTTCGCCGGCACCGAGGAAACGGGCGTACAGCGTCAGGCTCGCCGTAATCTTGAGGGTGTCGCCCGGCCAATAGAAGGCGCCGGTGCCGTCGGCCTCGGTGGTCCAGCAGATGAGCGGGGCGGCGCCTTTGACGAGGTTGCCGGCGTCCTGCTTGATCGTGACCGTTTCTCCGGCGTCGTACCGGTTGGTATCGACGGGGACCCAGCCGCCGGTGGCGCCGTTCGCGGCGTACGCTACGGTCAGGCCATCCCCGCCGCCCCCCGACGGGCAGCCCGTCATGATCAGCGCGGCGACGAGGGCCGCCGCGGCGAAGGCCGTAGCGGCGAGTCCCGCGGGCCTCCTGCGGGCGGGGCACCTCGCGCGCGCTGCGGGTCGAGCGCTCAGATCGGGCGCGCGTTGTCCATCGAACTTCTTTGAATGCATGGTCCTCTCCGTTTTTCGTCCTGCTCCGAAGCTTTGGGAAGTATCCGCATCCGGCGATGCCTTGAATATACCGCGCCGCGCCTTCCGCGCTCAATAATTGGCCAATTCGATCCGCCGCTCCGCGAGCATGGCCTTCCACTCCGGCGAGGAGAAGAGCGCATAGTCGTCGTTGCGGATGGCGTGGTCGCCGTAGGCCGCCTTCACCGCGTCGGTCGGCGGGGCGGGGTGGGAATAGAGGTGGTTGAGTCCGGGCGGGAGGGAGGCGAGGAGGGCGGCGTAGGCCGCGGCGCGGTTTTCCGGCGTCTCCGCGGCGCGGCCGGGGAGCTCGTAGATGCCTACGAGGGAATCGCTCGCCCGCAGCGAGGCGGCGGCGAGCGCCTTCCGGGAGGAATCGAAATAGGAACTGGCGGGAAGGGCCATGCCGGTCCCGTACTCGAGGGCGAGCGACCGGTAGATCTCCATGAGCGCGGGCCGGCCGAAGACGATGCCCATGTGCGAATCGAGGTGGGCGGGCCGGATGCCCGCATCGACGAGCGCGCGGATCTGGGCCCCGAACTCGCGTCGGACTTCGGACAGGTCCATATGCGCGAGCGTATCTTCCACCGTCTCCCAGAGCCGCCCGTCCGGGCCGTGGAGGCTCGGGACCTCGGCGGCGCCGAGGACGCCCGCGCCGTGGTTGAGGGCGAGGTGGACGCCGGTCGGCACGCCGCGTTCCTTGAGCAGGGCGACCGTATGGGCGAAGTCTTCGCCGAAGGCCATGACGCTCACCGAGGAGATCGCGCCGGCTTCCCAGAGCCGGACCGCGCCTTCGGCCGCGTCGGGGCTGGCCCCCAGGTCGTCGACGTTCACCACGAGCCGGACCGCCGCGGGCTTTCCGCCCGCCGCCGAGCCGCCGCCCGCGGTCGGTTCGCCGTCCGCGGCTCCGCTGCGCACCGCCGGCCGGGCGCAGGAAGCGAGTACGGCGAGGACCATTCCGATCGATACGGACGAGGCGATCAGGGTATATCTCATGCTCAGGACTCCTAATGCACGAGTATACCCCGGACCGGGGACCTTCAGGCTGTTGAAATAGTCGGTTACTATTTCAACACCCTGTTACGCCTCCAAAACCGCCCGATAGTTCTTCATGAGCGCCTGGTCTTCGGACACGATGAAGTTCATATGCGCCTCCACGGTGACGGCCATCTTCTTGATGAAGATCTCGGCGACGCGCCGCTTGCGATCGTCGCCCGCAGGACGCGCCGCATCCTGCGCCGGCTTCCGCGCCGCTTCCTGGGCCGCGTCCCGGAGGAGCAGATAGCCTTGGATCACGCCCGTGGTCATCTCCACGAGTCGGCGTCCGTGGTAGGTGACGAGTTCCTCGTCCTCCAGGCCCTTGAGGTGGACGAGGGCCTTCTCCGTCATGTTCCGGGCCCTCTTGACCTGGCCGAAGAGCTCGCCCACGTGGGTATAGCCCTCGGCTTCGGCCGCGACTTCGGCTTCGGCCGACGCCTCGTACTCGTCGAAGACGGCCGTGGCGGCGCCGGAGGTGATGCCGCCGATCGCGGCCACCACCTGGAGCTGGGTGGTGCCCTCGTAGATGTTCGTGATGCGCGCGTCCCGGAAGTGGCGCTCCACGGAGAATTCCTTCATATACCCGGGGCCGCCGTGGATCTGGATGGCGTCGTAGGCCACCTTGTTCGCCATCTCGGTGTTGTAGGCCTTCACGAGCGGCGTGAAGAGCGAGGCGAGGCGGGAATACTTCTTGAGCTCGGCGCGGAGGTCGGCGCTCCGCTCGGGATGGAGCTCTCCCGCGTGCTCCAAGCCTTCCTTGAGGTCGACGAACCGGGCGGTCTCGTAGAGCAGGCTGCGTCCCGCCTCTATGGCGACCCGCATCTCGGTGAGCATCTCATAGACGGGCGGCAGGCTCGCGATGGGAACGCCGAACTGGATCCGCTCGTTCGCGTACTTGGCTGCCTCGCGGTAGGCCGCCTCGGCGATGCCGACCGCCTGCGCCGCGATCCCGAGCCGCGCGCTGTTCATGAGCCACATGGTGTACTTGATGAGGCCCCGCCGACGTTCGCCGACGAGGGTCGCGGGGGCGTCGTTGAACTGGAGCTCGCAGGTCGGCGACCCGTGGATGCCGAGCTTGTTCTCCAGGCGGCGGATGACCATGTGCTCGTCGCGCTCGTAGAGGAAGAACGACAGGCCGCCCGCTCCCTTGGAGGCCTCCTCGCTCCGGGCCAGGACCAGGCCGTACTTACCGCAGCCGTTGGTGATGAAACGCTTCACGCCGTTGAGCTTCCAGTTGCCCGCCCCGTCTTGGGTCGCCTTGAGCGTGACGGACTGGAGGTCGCTCCCCGCGTCGGGTTCGGTGAGGATCATGGACGACCCCTCGAATCCCCGCGCGAGCACCGGAAGGACGCGGGCCTTCTGCTCCTCCGAGCCGAACTTGTTCAGGGTCTCCCCGATGTCCTGCTGGAGGCCGAAGTTGAGAAAGGACCCGTCGGCGCGGCTCACCATCTCCGCCGCGATGGTGAGGATGGTCGTCGGGCAGTTGAGTCCGCCGTAGGCGCGGGGCAGGCAGAAACCCATGAGGTCCGCTTTGGCGAAGAGGTCGAGGACTTCGGCCGTCCCCCTGGCGTACCGGACCTCGCCGTGCTCCAGGCGCACGCCTTCCTCGTCGATGGCCGCGGCCCGCGGCGCGAGCTCCTCGCCGCAGAGCTCGCCGACGAGCTCCAGGACCTTCCGGTAGGAATCGGCCGCGTCGGCCGCGTCCGCGGGCGCGTGGGGATACGCGTCCTTCTCCGCGAAGTCGTCCTCCCGGAGGCGGATGATCCGGTCCAGGTCCATGTGATCAAGGTGGAAGAGAATATCCTTGTTGTCGAGCAGGAAATTCGCCATGGCTTTCTCCTAGGCCTTCGCCTTGTAGGCTGCGATGAAGCGCGGGATCACTTCCTTGAGGTCGCCGACGATGCCGTAGTGGGCGATCCGGAAGATGGGGGCCTCGGGATCGTTGTTGATCGCGATGATCCGGGCGGATTCCGCCATGCCGGCCCGGTGCTGGATGGAGCCCGAGATGCCGCACGCGATGTAGAGCTTGGGCCGGACGGTCGTGCCCGTCTGGCCCACCTGGTGGTCCTTGCTCACGAAGCCCGCGTCCACCGCGGCGCGGGAGGCGCCGATCTCGCCGCCGAGGGTGCGGGCCAGCTTGACGATGAGATCGAAATTTTCCTTCGTGCCGACCCCGATGCCGCCCGAGACGATGATCTGCGCGCCCTTGAGGTTCACCCGCTTCTCTTCCCGCACGCGCTCGATGATCTCGCTCGGGAAATCCTCGATCCCGAGGTCCGGCGTGAATTCGATGAACTCCGTCTTGTAGCCGCTCTCGCTCGGCGTGATCCGCATCACGCCTTCCCGGACCGTGGCCATCTGGGGCAGCTTCTCGGGCGAGACGATGGTGGCGACGATGTTCCCCCCGAAGGCCGGGCGGATCTGGAAGAGGATGTTCCGGTACGTCTTGTCCTTCGTCTCGTGGTCGCCGATCTTGAGGTCCGTGCAGTCCGCCGTGAGGCCGACCTTGAGGGCCGAGGCGATGCGGGGGGCCAGGTCCCGGCCCGTGGTCGTGGCGCCGTAGAGGACGATCTGAGGCTCGTAGCAGCCGATGATGTCGGTCATCACCTGCGCGTAGGGCACCGGGGTGTAGTCCGCGAGCCGGGGATCTTCGGCCAGGATCATCTGGTCGACGCCGTAGGCGGCCAAGCGCTCCGCCTCCGCCGCGAGTCCGCTCCCGATGAAGGCCGCGCTCGTCTTGACGCCGAGTCGCCGCGCGAGCTCGCGGGCCTTGCAGATCAGCTCCACGCTGACGTCGGCCGCCTTCCCGTCCGTTTGCTGGACGAACACCATCACGCTGTTCTTGTCGCTCACGTCGGTCTCCTTATCCCAGGGTATGGTCCGCGATCAGCTCGTGGACCATCTCCGCTACGGCCGCGTCGGTGTTCTCCACCATCCTGATTTCCTGCGATTTCAGGACGACCGATTCGATGGCCTTCACCTTCGTCGGCGAGCCGGACAGGCCGCAGAGCGCCGCCTCCGCCGCGATGGACTCGATGTTCCAGAGCTGCAGGGGATTCGCCCGCACCGCGGCGTCTCCCCGCTGGTAGCTGTCGGCGGCGGACCGGTCCGCCTCCGCCGCGACGTTCTTGTAGCCGAGCATCCGGATGGCCGAAGGCGGCCGCGGGCGGTACTCCTCGTCGGTGAAGGTGAGGAGGAGGGGGAGGCTCGCCTTCACCCGTTCGAAGCCGCCCTCGATGGACCGCCGCGCGACGAGCGTGCGCTTCTCCGCGTCGATCCGCTCGATGACCGCGACGCAGCTGATCTGGTTGATGCCGAGCTTCTCCGCCGTCTGCGGCCCGACCTGCGCGGTGTCCCCGTCGATGGCCTGCCTGCCGCAGAAGACGAGGTCGTAGGGCGCGAGCTTCTCCACCGCGCACTTGAGGGCGTAGGAGGTGGCCAGGGTGTCCGCCCCGGCGAAGCGCCGGTCGGAGATCAGGGCGACGAAGTCGGCGCCGCGGTAGAGGGCCTCCTTGAGGACCTGCGTCGCCTGCGGCGGGCCCATGGTGATCACGTTCACCGTAGTGCCGGGAATGGAGTCCTTGACGGAGAGCGCCGCCTCCAGCGCGTAGAGGTCCTCCGGGTTGAATACCGCCGGCAGCGCGGCCCGGTTGACCGTGCCGTCTTCCTTCATGGCTTCTCCGGAGATGTTCTTGGTGTCGGGTACCTGCTTCACCAGAACTA
Source organism: Spirochaetota bacterium (assembly GCA_023406985.1). GTDB lineage: Bacteria > Spirochaetota > Spirochaetia > Treponematales > Breznakiellaceae > JAEXTK01. The sequence goes on from JAEXTK010000069.1 coordinate 11,607, forward strand.
CGAGATTCAAGCCCATGCGTCCCTCCTGGGTGGTGATCGTCCGTCCGTACGGTGGTGGATTTATGACACTATATCATAACTTGTCGTTTTATAGCTTTCCAAATTGAGAAATCGGGGTTACGATATCGATATGAACAGGACGGAAGCGGCCTTGCGGTATTTCGACGATGGGTGCGATTGCGGGAAAGCCCTGCTCAAGGCCTTCGAGCCGATCCTCGCCGTGGACGAGGCGACGCGAGAAGGCTACCGGGCCGCGTCGGCGCCGCTCCTCGGCAGGCCCGCCGAGCGGTGCGAGGTGGTGAGCGGCGCCTTGGAGGTGCTCGCGCACCTCGGCCGGCCGGACGCGGCGGGTATCGAGGCTCGGGGCGCGGAAGACCTGGCCGCCCGCTTCCGCGAGCGCTTCCTGAGCCGCCACCCGTCCATGAACTGCGCGGGCCTCCTCGGCTACGACCTCTCGGTGCTGTCCGACTATTCCGAAGCCGTGGATACGGGGGCGGTGGACCGGATCTGCCGCGGCCTCTTGACCGAAATTTGCGCGATCCTGGACGAGCTCGTCGGCGAGGTCTCCGGCTAGCGCTCGGCGCGGACCCGATCGGCCTCGACTCCCCCGGCGCTCCTCGCTATAGTGTCCCCATGATTCGAACGGTATGCGTCTTTTGCGGATCGAGCATGGGCGAACGGCCCGAGTACGCGGCGGCGGCCGAGTCGGTCGGCCGCATGCTGGCCCGGCGGGATATCGCCCTCGTCTACGGCGGCGGCAACATCGGGATCATGGGCGTCCTCGCCCGGGCGGCGCTCGCGGCGGGCGGCCGCGTCACCGGCATCATCCCCCAAAAACTCTACGAGGCGGTCTCCCACGTCGAGCTCACCGAGCTCATCGTGGTCAAGGATATGCACGAGCGGAAGGCCCGCATGGCCGCGGCCTCGGACGCCTTCATCGCCCTGCCGGGCGGCATCGGCACCTTCGAGGAGCTCTTCGAGGTCATGGCCTGGCGCCACATCGGCTACCACGCCAAGCCCGTCGGCCTCCTGGAAGTCGCCGGCTTCTACGCGCCGCTCCTCGGCTTCCTCCGCCGCGTCGCGGACGAGGGCTTCATCAAGGAAGCCCACCTGGCCGACCTCGTCGTGGACGATGACCCGGACCGCCTCCTGGACCGGCTCGCGGCCCACGGCCCGATCGCCGAAACCAAGACGGCGGAGTTCCGGGCGTAACGGGCTCGGGGGCTCGGCGGAATAAGCACCCGCGCCGCCCCGCATTGGAAAGTTTGCGGGCCTCCACCTATACTGACAGCGTTGTAAGTCTATATAAAACGCGTCAGGCATATTTGGAGGCTCCATGGCTCCCCGGGTAGGGTACGTCCGCGCTCTCGTTTCCGTTTCCTGTATCGTCGCGTTCTTCGCCGCCACGGAATTCGCTCATGGAGAACCGATCGCGGTGGACGATTTGGCCCTCGCCGTATCTCCCTGGGACGGAACCTTTCCCGCGGCGGAGACGCTCGATTTCCGGCCCTACGACGGAGGCGCCTTGCCGAAGACCGGCCTGGAGGCGCCCGAGCTCTTCACCCTCGCGGGAACCTTCCGCGTCCCCGCCGCATCGAACGTACGGCTCTGGGCTTTGAACGTCGGGCCGACCAATTACCCCTGCGAAATCTATTGCAACGATTCCCTCATCTACGTATCCGGCACCATGTTCGGCGGCTTCGTCGCGAGCGCCTTCCGGTCGGGCACGGGCCTGCTGCCCGCGTCCATCCTGAAGCCGGCGGGGGAGGAGAACCGCGTCGTGGTGCGCGTCCTGAGCGGCGCCTACGTCACGCCCTTTCCTCCCATGCGCGTCATGCCGCACCCCGAAGCGGACCGAGAGGCCTTTCTCCGGGACCTCTTCTGCGTCCACCTGATCCAGGCGACGATCTTCCTGGCGCTCGTCCTGGCGGCCTACTTCCTCTTCCTCTTCGCGATCGGCGGCAGGGCCGACTATCGCTACCTCGCGTTCGCCGTCCTCTCGATCTCCTTCGCCGCCTCGTACCTGGAGGTGGGGCTCAGCCGGGACGCGAGCGCGGAGCTCCTCCACATGAAGATCAGCAAATCGGGCTTCGCCTTCCTCGTGGCCGCGGTGCTGCTCTATTCCCTGGAGATCGTCGGCTTCTTCAAGGACCGAAAGCGGCTGTGGGGAATCCTCCTCTTCCTCCCCGCGGTGGGCTTCAGCGCGGCCATCTGTTCCCGCTCCCACCGCCTCTACGTGGACGGCATTTTCACGCTCATGTTCACTACGTACATCCCGCTGTTCCTCCTGGCCACGTCGGCCCTCTTCGTCTTCTACATCCGCAGACGCGGCCGGAAGGATTTGCGGCTCTTCTTCGCGGTCCTCCTCGTGACCTACGTCTTCGCGGGGATCGACATGGTGTACGTCATGTTCAGCCGCATCCCCTACACCTACTACACGCCCTTCGGCTTCGTGTTCATGCTGGTGGCCAACTTCGTCATCCTGGCCCGCGAGCAGGTCGGCCTGTCCCTCGACAACCGCGAGAAGGCCGAGACGCTCGTGGCCAAGTCGCGCCACCAGGAGGCCGTCCTCCGGCGCATCAACGACCTCTCGGGCCAGGTGGCGGATTCGAGCAAGACCCTGGAAGCCGACATCAGCGCGGGAAACCGGAGCCTGGAGGATAACCTCGGCGAGGTCTCCCGGCTGGAAGCGGATATCCAGGAGAAGACGACCGGCCTGGATTCCATCCTCAAGGAGAGCGCCGCGACGAGCGCGCCCGTGCAGCAAGGCTTCGCGACGGCCCTCCAGCGGCAGTCGGCCTTCACCGAGGACCTCGGATCGATGATGCGGACGATGGCCTCCCTCATGACGGAGACCGTGTCCGCCGCCGCGGCGACGGAGGAGGCCTCCCGCAAGCTGGACGGGAGAGCGGACGAAAGCGCGCGGATCATGGATCGGTCCGGAGCGAGCCTCTCCAAGATCGCCGATTACGCCGAGTTCCTCGTCGAGGTGCTGGACGCCATCGAGGATATCGCCGAGAAGACGAACCTCCTGGCCATGAACGCCGAGATAGAGGCGGCCCACGCGGGGGAGGCGGGCAAGGGGTTCTCGGTGGTGGCCGCGGAAGTCCGGTCCCTGGCCGAGGCTTCGGGAGACCAGGTCCAGGAGAGCCGCGAGAAGCTCCTCCAGCTCAAGGATGCCGTGGAACTTTCGAGCGCCCTCTCGCGGGAGGTCTCCGGGGTCCTGGAGACGATCACCGTGGACGCCCGGCTCTCCGCCTCGCTCATGGGGCGGATCACCGCGGACCTCGGGCGGCTCAAGGGACAGTCCGAGTCCATTCTCGGTTCCCTGCAGCAGCTCATCGAGGATACGCTTACCATTAAGTCGCTTTCCGCCGCGGAATTGGAGATCGGCCGCAAGCAGACCGCGCTCCTCCAATCCTTCAGCGCCCTGCTTTCCCAATTCGGCTCGTCCCTGGTCCACCAGAAAGACCAGACGAGGCTCCTGAGCGCCTCTTTGAACAACATCGAGACGCTGTTCCGCGCGAACCTGGATTCGGTCATGGAACTCAACGGGATAGCCGCCGAGAAGGCGGAGTAGCGCCGCCGCGGCTCGGGGCCGGGAACTTACTCCGCGAGGAACGCGTCCACGAGCGCGAGGAGGCCGCGGTAATCCTCGACCGCGCTCACCTCGGGGTGCTGCTCCTTGATGGCCGGCGGGGCGCGGAAGAGGGCGCCCGAGTCCGCGGCCTGGATCATGGCCAGGTCGTTGTACGAGTCGCCCGCCGCGAAGACCCGCATGTTGAGCGTCTTGAGGGCCTCGACGGATTTTAGCTTGCCGTTCCGCTGTCGGAGCGTGTAGCCCGCGACCGCCCCGTCCGCCGCGATCTCCAAGGAGTTGCAGAAGAGCGTCGGGTAGCCGAGTTTGGCCATGAGCGGGGAGGCGAACTGGCTGAAGGTGTCGGAGAGGATGATGAGCTGGGTCCGTTCGCGCAGGGAGCGGGCGAAGTCGAGCGCACCCGGCAAGGGCTCCATGGTGCCGATGACGCGTTGGATGTCGGCGAGCTTCAGGTGGTGCCGTTCGAGAAGATCGATGCGGAAACGCATCAGCTTATCGTAATCGGGTTCGTCGCGCGTGGTGCGGGAGAGTTCCGGAATTCCCGTGGCTTTTGAAAACTCGATCCATATCTCGGGTACCAAGACCCCTTCCAAATCAAGACAAACGATGCGCATCATAGGCGCCAGAATACCGGGGAATGCGCGGATGCGGAAGAGCGGCGGCGGATTTTTGGCCGCATCCGCATGAAGCGATCCGCGTTTCGAGGGTATAGTAGTCCGCATAGGATGGCATCGATCGAATCGATGCGTGGAGGAATGCTTTGGACGATTATCGGAACGCGGCCCTCGCCGCGGGGAAGAGGGCGGAGGATCTGCTCAAGCGGATGACGCTCCGCGAGAAGGCCGCGCAGCTCAGCGGCATCTGGGTTTACGAGATCCTCGAAAAATTCGCCTTCAGCGAGCGGAAGGCGCGCGTCAGGATGGGCGAGGGCATCGGCCAGATCACGCGGCTCGGCGGCGCGAGCAACTTCCTGCCTTCCCAGGCAGCCGCCGCCGCGAACGAGATCCAGCGCTTCCTCGTGGAATCCACCCGGCTCGGCATCCCCGCCCTCATCCACGAGGAGTCTTGCTCGGGGTACCTGACGCGGGGAGCCGACGTGTTCCCGCAGGCCCTCGGCATCGCGTCGTCCTTCGAACCCGCGATCGCCGAAGGGATGGGCCGCATCATCCGGGAGCAGATGATGGCCCTGGGCGCGCGGCAGGCCCTCGCCCCCCTCCTGGACGTCACCCGCGACCCCCGCTGGGGCCGGACGGAGGAGACCTTCGGGGAGGACCGCTGCCTCGTGTCCCGCATGGGCGTCGCCTATATCCGCGGACTCCAGGGAGAATCCCTCTCCGACGGCATCGTCGCGACGGGCAAGCACTTCGTCGGCTACGGCGCTTCGGAAGGCGGCATGAACTGGGCGCCGGCCCACCTCGGCGAGCGCGAACTGGCCGAGACCTACCTCTACCCCTTCGAGGCGGCCGTGCGGGAGGCGGGGCTCCGGTCCATCATGCCGGGTTACCACGAGCTGGACGGCATCCCCTGCCACGCGAACAAGCGCCTCCTCGCCGACGTGCTCAGGGGCGAATGGGGCTTCGACGGGCTCATCGTGAGCGACTACTTCGGCATCAACATGATGCACGACCACCACGGCGCCGCGGCCGACAAGAACCACGCGGCCCGGATGGCCCTGGACGCGGGCGTGGACGTGGAGCTCCCCTCCACCGACTGCTACGGCGATCCGCTCGTGGCCGCGGTGGAGAAGGGGCTCGTGCCCCTCGCCCTCGTGGAAACGTCGGTCCTCCGCGTGCTCGAGATGAAATTCCGCCTCGGCCTCTTCGAGCGGCCGTACGTCGACGTCGCGGGCGCTCCGGCCCACTTCAGGACGGAGGACCAGCGGCGCTTCGCCCGCACGGCGGCGGAGAAGTCCATCGTGCTGCTCAAGAACGACGGCATCCTTCCCCTCTCCAAGGGACGGAAAAGGATCGCGGTCGTCGGGCCCAACGCCGACTCGGTGCGCGACATGCTCGGCGATTACAGCTACCCCTCCCACGTGGAGTCGCTCCTCGATATGGGAGCGGACAACTTCGCCCACACGCCGCTCCCCGACGACGTCGTGGACGTCGCGGGCTCCCTGCCGGAGATGGAGTCGGTGCTCGCGAGCCTCAGGGCGGCGGCGCCGGAGATCGCCTTCGAGTACGCGGAAGGCTGCACGGTGCGCGGCGGCGGCGACGACGGCCTCCGCGCGGCCGTGGAGACCGCCCGCCGGAGCGACCTCGTGATCGCCGTGCTCGGGGACAAGGCGGGCCTCATCGACGATTGCACCTCCGGCGAGGCGCGCGACCGGTCCACGCTCGAACTGCCGGGGCGGCAGGAGGAGCTGCTCGCGGCCCTCGTCGCGACCGGCGTGCCGGTCGTCGTCGTCCTCATCGCGGGCCGGCCGTATCCGCTCGCGCGGATCCAGGAAAAGCTGGCCGCCGTCCTCATGGCCTGGTTCCCCGGCGAGGAGGGCGGCTCCGCCGTCGCCTCCGTGCTCTTCGGCGACGTGAATCCCGCGGGCAGGACGCCCATCAGCTTCCCCCGCTCGGTCGGACAGATCCCCGTCTACTACGGCCACCGACCCTCCGGAGGCCGGACCCACTGGAAGGGCGACTACGTCGACGAGTCGACGAAGCCCCTCTATCCCTTCGCGCACGGCCTCTCCTATACGACCTTCGCGTATTCGGCGCTTTCGCTGCCCGCCTCGGCGGACACCGCGGGAAGCTTCGAGGTGTCGTGCACGGTGAAAAACGCGGGAAAGGTCGACGGGGAGGAAGTCGTGCAGCTCTACGTGCGCGACGTGCTGTCGGACATCACGCGGCCGGTGAAGGAACTCGTGGGCTTCGTGCGCGTGGCGATCCCCGCGGGCGCGTCGCGCCGCGTGCGGTTCACCGTTCCGGCGGAACGCCTCGCCTTCCTGGACCGCGACTTCCGGACCGTGGTCGAGCCCGGCGAGTTGGCCGTCATGGTCGGCGCGTCCTCCGCCGACATCCGCTTGTCCGGCAGCCTGGAGCTCACCGGTGAGACGCGGGTCGTCCGGCGGCGGTTCGATACGCAGGTGGCCGTAGATTAGCAGCCCGGCCGCCCCGGCCAGGCGGCCGCGGCGGGCGCGGCGGGCCGGCGGCCGCTACACGGTGAAGCGGCCGATGACGCTCTCCATATCTTCGATGGTCACGCCGGTCTCGGCCGCCATGCGGCCGACGAGACCGGCGCTGTCGCCGATCTCCCGGCGCGCCCGGGACACCTCGCCCATGCTCCCCTCGATCTCCGCGCTCGCGGACCGGAGCTTCTCCATCTCGTCGAGGAGGGTGGCGGTGCCGCTCGACATCTCGGCCGACCCTTCGCGGACCTGCGTCGTGATCTCGTTCATCGTGCGGAGTGCCTCCAGGATCTGGTGGGACCCCGCGGTCTGCTCCTCCATCGCCTGCCGAATCTCGCGGACGAGGGCGTCGGTCTCCGCGATCCGGCTCCCGACCTCGTCGAAGGACCGCTCCGAGTCCCCCGACGAGGCCACGACTTCCTCGATGGCTTTCTGCACCAGGGAAATCTCCGCGGTGATGGCCCGCGACTGCTGGGCCGAGGTCTCCGCGAGGCGGCGGATCTCGTCCGCGACCACCGAGAAGCCCTTGCCCGCGTCTCCCGCGTGCGCGGCCTCGATGGCCGCGTTCATGGCGAGGAGGTTGGTCTGGGCCGCGATGCCCGCGATGACCTTGTTGGCCTCCAGGAGCGTGTGCGAGCGTTCGGCGATGAGCTGGATCTTCTCCACGGAGTGAGCCTGGGTGGTCTTGCCGTCGGCGGAAGCCTTGAGCAGGTCGGCGAATCGGGCCGCCATCCGATCGATCGACTTGCCGATGGCTCCCTCGTTGCCGACCATCTGCTCGATGGACGCCGAAGCCTCCGTGAGGCCCGCCGATTGGCCGACGATGAGCCGGTCCAGGCTCTCTATGTTCTTGGCGATCTGCTCCACCGCGGTGGACGATTCGGCCACGCTCTCCGACTGGGCCCGCGTCTTCAGGTGCACGGTCTCCACCGCGGAGGCGATCCTGCCTACCGTCTCCTTCGTCTCCCCCACGCTGTCCGTGAGCTCCGCGCCGATGCCCGCGAGGGAGCCCTGCGACTTCTTGAGCGCGAGGACGATCTCCCGGAGCCGTTCCAGGAAGGAATTGAAGTCGCGCACGAGGTCGCCCACCTCGTCGTCCGACTTCGCCTCTAGCCGCACGGTGAGGTCCGCTTCGCCCCGGGCGAGCGTGCGGAAACCCGCGGCGGTCTTGCGGATGGGGTCCGCGATGGACCGGGCGATGAAGAGGGACACGGCGAAGGAGGCGCCGACGCCGAAGACGAGGACGAGGCCGAGGATGCCGACGAGCGTGCTCCGGACGGCGTTGACCTCCGCCGTGGGGAGGGAGAGGCCGAGCGTCCAACCGGTGCCGCCCGGCACCCGCGCGTAGTAGGTGGTCATCCGCGTGCCGTCGGGCATGGCCCAGGACCCCGAGCCGCGCTCCTCGGCGAGCATCTTGGCGGCGAAGGCGTCCAGGCCCCGGTAGCCGTCCTTATCCGCGTCCGTGAAGTTGAGCTTCATGACGGCTTCAGGATCGGCGTGGGCGATGACGGTGCCGTCCTTCTCCACGAGCCAGCCGTAGCCCTTCTTGCCGACCTTGATGGCGGCGACGGCCTTGGAGAGGTCGGCGAGCCGCACCGGGCTCGCGACGACCGCCTTGAGTTCCCCGTCGAACCGTTTCACCCCGTGCGCGAACACGACGACCGGCGCGCCGACGGAAGGCGAGTCGGCGGCCTTGCCGACGGCCTCGTCCTGGCCGTTCTTCGCGATCGCGGCGAAGTAGTCCGCGTCCGCGAGCGAGGATTCCGTACCGTCGGGAGCGCGGTAATTGCCGTCGCTCGAGACGATGAAGGCGCCGGCCATCTCCGCGCTGAGCTGGCCCTCCAGGCCTTGGAGCATGTACCGGGCCACTTCCACGTCCGAGTTCTTGATGATGTCGAGCACGGAAAGGACCCGGAGTTGCGTGGAGATCTTGGAAACGAGCTCGCCGAGCTGGTCCGCCCGGGCTTCCGCGATCTGGAGATTCTCCTCGTCCGCGTAGGAACGGATGCGCGCTCCCATGGTCGGCGCGAGAACGACGAATACGCAGATCATGAGCGCGGTAACGAACACGCTAAAGAACAACGCGATCCTGAAGGAAAGCGTCAATCGCATCTTCATCTTCTGCTCCTTGGCGAAACCGGGCGCCTCATTTTCATGGCTGATAGCCATAGTGTCAAGGTTTTGCCCTCGCTTTTTTTGAGATTTTGGAGCTTGACTGTACGAAGAATGCGTTACAATCATGGTAAGCATTTACCGGAATTTTCATCCGGATAAGGAGTCGAATCATGGTTCGAAAGCTGTTGTTCCTTGTCGTATGCGCAGTCGCCTTCCTCTCGCCGCTCTCCGCGCAGACCAAAGTACGGCTCGCGGCGATCTTCCCCGGGTCAATCCAGGACGCGGACTACAACGCCCTCGGATTCGTAGCCATGCAGTCCGTGGAGAAGAAGTACAAGATCGAGACGGCCTTCTCCGAGCGCGTCGCCGTACCCGACGCCGAGCGCGTGCTCCGCGAGTACGTGAACGAAGGCTTCAACGTCATCTGGGTCCACGGCAACCAGTTCAACAGCGCCGCCGATAAGGTGGCTGACGCCTATCCGAAGACGACCTTCATCGTGGAAGGCGACGGCAAGCCCGCCAACGCGAAGGCGAACCTCTGGTACGTGGACCGGAACTACTACACCGGCTTCTACGTGCTCGGACGCCTCGCCGCCCTCCAGACGAAGTCCGGCAAGGTCGGCTGGCTCGGCGGACTCGAGCTCCCCTTCACCCGCGGCGAGATCAACGCGGTCAAGCAGGCCATCAAGGACTCGGGCAAGAACGTGAGCTTCGAGTACGTCTACGTCGGCGACTTCAACGACGCCGTCAAGGCCCGGCAGGGCGCGGAAGGCCTCATCTCCAAGGGCGTCGACGTCATCATCAGCGCCGTGAACCTGGGCAACTTCGGCATCTATACGGCGGTCAAGGAAGCCAAGCAGAAGGTCTACTTCACCACCACGTACACCTCCAAGAAGGACCAGGCGCCGCAGAACTACCTCACCGCCGACGTCTTCGACTTCAACGTGGTGCTTTCCCAGGTCCTCGACAAGATCATCGCGGGCCAGGCCGGCGGCGACATCGTCATGGAATACGGGACCGGAAAGGCCCGCCACACCGATCTGCCGCTCTCCAACGTCGACGCGGGCATCAACGCGCAGATCCAGAAGATAGCCAATGACGTGGCGGCCGGAAACATCAAGGTCGTAAAGAACCTCGCGACGATTCAGTAGAGGGACTGCGATGGAAGAATTCTTGCTCGAAGTGCGGGGAGCGCGGAAGGCGTTCGGGGAAGTCAAGGCCCTCGACGATGTCTCCATGCGCGTCCGCAAAGGTTCGATACACGGGTTGCTGGGCGAAAACGGGGCGGGGAAATCCACCCTCATGAACATCTTGTACGGCCTGTACTCACCCGACTCGGGCGAGATGTACCTGGAAGGGAAGCGGACGGAGATCAAATCTCCGGCGGACGGGATCGCCTTGGGAATCGGCATGGTTCACCAGGTGTCCACGCTCGTCGGAGAGTTCACCGCCGTGGAGAACATCGCCCTCGGGGCGGGCGGGCACACGTGGACCCTGCCGCTCGCCGAGGAAGAGAAGCGGATCGCCGAGCTGGCGAAAGAGACCGGCTTCGAGATTCCGCTGGACCGCAAGGTGAAGGAGCTGAGCGCCGGCGTCAAGCAGAAGGTGGAGATCCTCCGGGCCCTCCGCCGCGGCGCCAAGCTCCTCATCCTGGACGAGCCCACCACCTCGCTCGTGGAGAGCGAGTTCCGCAGTCTCCTCGTGTCGCTCCGCGCCCTCGTGGCGCGGGGCGTCACCATCATCTTCATCACCCACAAGATCAAGGAAGTCCTGGAAGCCTGCGACGACGTCACCGTGCTCCGGCGCGGCCGCGTCCAGGGCCAGTTGGACAAGAGCCACCTTTCCATGGATACGCTCGTCAAGCTCATGTTCATGGAAAAGGACATCTCGGTCACCGAGAACGCCCTCCCCGTGGTCAAGCTCGGCCGCTCCAAGAAGACCAAGGAGAACGTCCTCGAGCTCGTGGGCGTGACCACCAAGCCGGCTTCCGGAAAGAAGGGGCGCGGGCTCACGGACGTTACCTTCTCCCTGCGCGGAGGCGAGATCCTCGGCGTCGCCGCCGTCTCCGGCAACGGGGAGAAGGACCTCGCGGAGATCCTGTTCAAGACGGGCCGCGTGAAATCGGGCGACATCCGCGTGGCCGGGCGGAGCGTGCTCGGGCTCGGGACCACCGAGGTCTTCGCCCTCGGCGTCTCGTACACCCCGGAGGACCGCATCCAGGAGGGCATCCTCCCCGAGGCGTCCATCGTGGAGAACGTCCTCCTCGGCCACCAGGCCGAGAGGCGCTTCGCCTTCGGACGCAGCTTCGTGAATTGGCGAGCGGTGCGCGACGCGACGATGCGGACCATCGAGGAATACTCGGTGGCTACGCCCGACGAGAACCTCGCGATTCGCCGCCTTTCGGGCGGCAACATCCAGAAGGTCATCATGGGACGGGCCTTCGTCTCCGACGTGAAGCTGCTCGTGACCCACAATCCGACCTCCGGCGTCGATATCTCGACGGTGGAGTTCATTTACGGGAAGCTGGCGAAGATGCGGAAGGCGGGTAGCGCGGTGCTGTGGATCCATGAGGACGTGGACGAGCTCATGATGCTCTGCGACCGCATCATCACGCTCAACGCGGGCCGCGTCTCGGGCGTCTTCGAGCGCGCGCACTTCGACAAGTTCAAGATCGGTTTGGCGATGATCGGAGGCGCGGCATGAGCGGGAAGCGACTCATCTCCAAGATCGGCCGCCAGGCCTTCATCTATTCTCTCGCCCTCGGCCTCGCGTTCGCGGTCCTCGCGGTCCTCGTCGCCGCCATGGGCTACAGCGTGCCGCGGGCGTTCCGGTACCTCCTGACCGCCTCGTTCAAGTCGTCTTTCGGCTTCCAGGAGACGATCAAGAAGACGGTGCCCCTCATCTTCACGACCTACGCCTTCTCCATCCCCTTCATGATCAAGTTCTTCAACATCGGCGGGTGGGGCCAGATGATGATGGGCGGTACGGTCGCGGCGGCGGTCGGACTCTCCCTGGCGGGACTGGGTTTGCCCGCCTGGATACTCCTGCCGCTGCTGCTCGTCGTCGGCACCCTCGCGGGCGGGCTCTTCGGCGCGGCCGCCGGCGGACTCAAGTCCAAGTACGACATCAACCCCATCATCTCCACGATCATGCTCAACTTCGTCGCCCAGCATTTCCTGAACCTCATCGCCACGGCGAAGCAGTTCAAGGATCCCGCGGAGGGCCATCCGATCACGCTGCCCCTGCCCGCCGAAGGTACGCTCGGCTTCATCGGAGGGTATCCGGTGTCCTTCATCTTCGCGCTGGGGGCCATCGTCTTCGTGGCAGTATTCCTGGACCGCACCCGCGCGGGCTTCGAGATCCGGGCCGTCGGCCACAACCAGACGGCCGCTCAGACCTACGGCATCCCCTTCTCGCGGACGATACTGACGAGTTTCTTCATCGGCGGCGCGCTCGCGGGGCTCGGGGGAACCTTGGAAACCATCAACATCCACGGCAAGCTCATCGAAGGCTTCGCGAAGACGAGCGGCGCCCAGTACGGCATCTTCGGCATCCTGACCTGCCTCGTGGTCGGCGGGCATCCCTTCGGCATACCCTTCGCCGCCTTCTTCATGTCGGTGATGCTCGTCGGGGCCGATTCCTTGCAGCGGACCATGCGCATTCCGGTGGAACTCGTCTTCCTCGCGCAGGGCATCATCGTGCTCTTCATCGTGACCGTTCGCGAATTCATGAACGCGAAGCGGAAGTAGGGGAACGAAATGGAATTCCTGACGAACTTGCTGTTCCAGATCATCCTGTACGCGACCATTTACACGATCGCGAGTCTCGGCATCGTCATCTCCGGCCGGGCCGGCATCTTCAACGTCGCCGCGGAGGGCATCATGCTCGCCGCCGCGTCTACCGGTTTCATCGCGGCGTTCTTCACCGGAAGCGCGCTCGCGGGCTTCGCCGTGGGAGCCCTGACCGGGGCCCTCTTCGGCTTCCTCCTCGCGTTCATCCACGACCACTTCCGCGTGAACCAATTCATCCTGGGCATCTGCCTCGTGATCCTCGGCTCGGGAGCGGCGGACCTGCTCTACAAGATGATCATGGGCGTGCGCCTGGACGCGCCCACGGCCCCGCCCACGCCGGTCTGGAGCGTCCCCTTCCTGTCGAAGGTGCCCATCCTCTCCGCGCTCTTCTCGGCGAACGCCATCGTGTGGTTCATGTACGCCGCGACGCTCGTGGCCTGGTGGTTCTTCTACCGCACCCAGATGGGGCTCGAGACGCGCGCCATCGGCGAGAATCCGAAGTCGGCCGACGTGACGGGCGTGAAGGTCCGCCTCGTCCGGCTCCTCGCGACCGTCGTCGGCTCCGCCCTCATCGGGATCGCGGGTACCTACATCCCCATGGTGATCACCGAGACCTATACGCCGGACATCACCGCGGGACGGGGCTTCATGGCGGTCGGGATCGCGATCTTCGCCGGCTGGAAGCCGCAGCGCGCCATCCTCGGCGGACTCCTGTTCTCCGCGATAGAGGTCCTCAGCTTCCAGCTGCAGATGCTGTCCATCGCGGTCCCCTATCAGGTCTTCCTGATGCTGCCCTTCCTCGCGGTGCTCGCGGTTATGGTCATCTTCCGCAAGACCATCGAGTATCCGGCGTCCATCGGGAAGCCCTACTTCCGCGAGTAGCTCGATCGGCGGGACGCGGATCCTCCCGTGCCCCGCCGTTCATCTCCCCCTAGCCCTGGTCCTCCACGGCGAACCGGGCCGCGCTGCGATGCGCGGTACCCGGGAGGAGGAGGACGGGGCCGTCCAGGCAGTTCGCCGACTCGACGCAGAGGAAAGAATCCCAGGCGGAGCCTATCTCGGGGTTCTTGGCGGCCGCCGCCTCGCCCGGATTCCAGACGACGGTGGACGAGAAGCCCGCGTGCGCGATGGAGATGCGGCGCTTGAGGCGGCCGTCCGCGAGGGCGCACGCGGAGGGGGCTCTCATGTACGCGTTGACGATCTCGGCGGCCGGCCGTACGGCGCCGCTCTGGACGCCGCGGGCGTCGCCCCTGGCGCGGTCGATGTAGCCCACGCCGTCGAGCCCCTCGACCGCGCAATCGTAGGTCCGGCCGACCCTGAAATAAGTGTGGAAACAGTCCTCGTAGCGGAAGGGCTCCTCGCCCCGGTTCTCCACGAGGAGGGACAGGTCGAGGGTCGCTCCGACCGTCACCGCGAGCTCGGCGCCGAAGCGGTGCGGCCACATCTCCCGCGTCCGCTCGTCGTCCGCCGTGCGGAGCGTGATCCGCGTCCTCCCGTCGTCGAGCGAGGCGACCGACTCGAGTTCCCAGAGGCGGATCCGCGCGAAGCCGTGCTGGGGCAGGTCGCTCCTCGTCCGGTGCAGCCCGAACCAGGGGAAGCAGACGGGGATGCCGCCCCGGATGGCCTTCCCGTGGACGAAGGGGCTCGTCGGGCTCATCCAGAGGAGGTCCTCGCTTCCCGGCCGCTTGAAGCGCGCGACGTGCGCCCCGTAGAGGTAGATGTCGCACTCCGCGTGATCGTTGCGGACGCGGAGGAGCGGGAGCCCCCCCTCGCCGGTCGTGAGCTCCGCCGATCCGCCGATGCCTCCGTGAATACCGCTCATGGTCCCTCCTTATCGTCCGCCGCGCGGGGCGCGTACGTCGTTGACCGGATACGTGGGCCTGCCGTCGCGGAAGGCCGCCACGATGTTGCGGGCCGCCTTCTCCTTGAGCTCCACGATGGATTCCTCGCTGTAATAGGAGCAGTGGTCGCTGAGGACGACGTTGTCCATGGTCCTGAGCGGACTGTCCACGGGGAGCGGTTCCTGCTCGTACACGTCGAGGCCCGCGGCCCGGATCTTGCGCGCGAGGAGGGCCGCGCAGAGGGCCGCCTGGTCCAGGACGGGACCGCGGGACGTGTTGACGAGGATCGCGTTCGGCTTCATGAGGCCGAATTCTTTCTCGCCGAGGAGATGCCGGGTCTCGCTCGTCAGGGGCGGATGGACGGAGACGAAATCGGCGCGGGCGAGCAGATCGTGGAGGTCGCACTTCTCCCCGCCGCGATCGGCGATGGTCCGCTCGTCCACGTAGGGGTCGTAGACGAGTACCCGCGCGAAGTTGAAACCGACGAGTTTCTCGTGGAGGCGGCGCGCGGTCCGGCCGTAGCCGATGAGCCCGAGCGTGCTCCCCGCGATGCGGTTGACGCGCTGGCCGCCGAAGTCGTCCCACCGCCCCGCGCGGATGGACTTGTCCTTGTAGACGACGAGCCTGGCGCAGGCGAGGAGGAGGGCGGTGGCTTGGTCCGAGACCTCTTCCTTGGAGTAGTCGGGCACGTTGGAGACCCAGATGCCGGCGGCGGCGGCGGCTTCCAGATCGACGTTGTCGTAGCCGACCCCGTACCGGGACAGGATACGGCATTTGCCGAGGCGGCGGATGACGGAGGCGTCGATCTTGCGGAGATTCACCAAGATACCGTCCGCCTCTTCGGCCTCCCGCAGGAAACAGGTCTCGCTCTCTTCGCTGAGCAGTCGGAGTTCCATCCCCGCGGCGGCGAGTACGCCGCGCTCGATCTCGTAGTTCCCGGCGTACCGGTCGTCGCTGACGATGATTCGTATAGTTCCCATGGGCGGCTCCTCCATCCGGTATCGGCTTCCTCATGATATCAGATACTACCGATAACCCCAGGCCGTCCGCCGAATTTGACAGCGCGCACGGGGGGTTGTACACCAATGTCGGTAGGAATCCCAATGTACGTGAGTTCCTCAGGACTGCGCGCGGGCGCCGCGGACTACCGCTGGCTCCTGGACCGCGGGTATCCGGAGACGGCGTCCCTCAAGCTCGTGGGGGACCGGCATCGGTTGGATAAGGAAGCGCGGCTCGTCCTGTTCCGCGGCGTGTTCGCCGCCGAGCCTTCGCGCCGTCGGGCGGCCGCCGTCTCCTCCGACGTCGCAGGGAGAGCCCTGCTCGTGGACGGCTACAACGAACTCTTCACCGTGACGCACTACCTCGCGGGGCGGCCGGTCTTCCTCGCGAGCGACGGCCTCCTGCGGGACGCGGGGGCCGCGCACGGGCGCGTCTCTGATCCCGCCCTGTTCGACCGGGCGGGGGAGCTCCTCGTTTCCTCCCTCGCGCGCAGCGGCGTACGCGAGGTCCTCGCCTGGTTCGATGCCCCGGTCCCCTTCAGCGCCGCGCACGCCTTTTCCTTCCGGGACAAACTCCGCGAGGCGGGGATCGAGGGACGGGCCGCGGTGGCGCGGAGCGCCGACGTCCCGCTCAAGGCGGCTCCTCCGGGATCGGCCGTCGCGACGAGCGACTCCGCCGTGGTGGACGCCCTCCTCGGCCGCGGAGGAGGGGAGGGCGGGCCGGTGGTCTACGACGCCGCCCGCGCGGCGATCGAGGCGGCCTTCGGACGGCGGGAGTGGCTCGACTTCAGGGCCGCGCTCGGGACGTGATTCGCACGCGGGATTCATACCCCGCGGCCGCGGGGTTGTCGATGGGATTCCTCGCTCATCGCTCTAGAGGAGGCGACGCGTCGACGCGCAGGGCGACCGCCTCGAACTCCGTGCGGCCGCGGGCGAACGGCGTCTCCGACAGCACGACGATGCGCCAGCCGGGAGCGTCGATCTCGCCTCCGGCGGTCAGGCGCTCGGCGAGGCCTTCGACCTGCTCCAGCGCGTCGGCGAGCAGGGGATCGGCGCAGAGCACGAGGGCTGAGCCGGGCCACGCGACGAGGCGGAAGGGCAGTATCCGCAGCCCGGCGATCTCTTTTGCGGGGACCGCGGCCGCCTTCGCCTGTTTGGCTTCAAGCTTGATCATGCGCGCCTTCGACTCGGGCAGGGCTTCGCTTATGGCGAGGGTGACCCAATCGAGGAGCTTGTCGCGCACGGTGTGAATGTCGATGAGGGCTTCGATGGTCTCTATGCTGTCGCCGGCCGACACCGCTTTCGCGAGGCCGGATATCTCCTTGAGGTAGGCGTTCCGTCGCTGGTTGGGCACGGAGTACATGACGACGAGGTGCACGGGTTTGCCGTCGCTCGCGCCGTATGCGATGCCCTGGGGCGACCAACCCACCGCGCAGAGGAGCTCTCCGTCGCTCTCGACGCGGCAATGGGGACACGCGACCCCGTGGCCTATGCCGGTGTTCGCCTCCGCCTCGCGCTCCATGATGCCCTTCACCAAGTCGGCCGTCGTGCCGATGTCCGGGACCGCCTCGATGAGGTTCGCGAGCAGTTCAAGGGCGCCCGCTTTGTCGCAATCGGCGGGCAACTCGACGAGACGGCCATTCTTGAGCGCTTCGATGAGGCTTTTCATGCGGCGGTCCTTCCCTCTCCATCCCTGCCGAGCGCGGTCTTGATGAGGTGGGTCAGCATACCGTAACAGACGAGGAACGCGGCGATCCAGGGCCAATACGTGGCGGGCAAGGGGACGAGTCCGAAGAAGGGGGCGACGGGCGAGTAGGGCAGTGCGACGCCCACCGCCATGACGAGGAGCGTGGCGACCGTCATGGCGAGGCTGGCCCGGCTCTGGAAGAAGGGTATCCGTTTCGTCCGGATGATGTGGACGATGAGCGTTTGGGTGAGGAGGGATTCCACGAACCAACCCGTGTGGAAGAGCTGCTCAAGCTGGACCTTGGACGCGGCGGTGGCGCCGGGCGCCCACCATGCCGAGCAGCCGAAGACGAAAAGCATGAGGCCGAACGTCGCGTAGTCGAAGAGCGAGGAGACGGGGCCGAGGGCGAGCATGAACTTCCTGATGAGGCCGACGTCCCAACGCTGCGGCTTTTCGATCGCCTCCGCGTCGACGTTGTCGAGGGGTATGCCCGTCTGGGAGAAGTCGTAGAGAAGGTTGTTGAGGAGTATCTGGACCGGGGCCATCGGGAGGAAGGGGAGGAGGAAGGCGCCGCCGACGACGGAGAACATGTTGCCGAAGTTCGAGCTCGCGCTCATCTTGATGTACTTGGTGATGTTGGCGAAGAGGCGGCGACCCTCGATGATCCCGATCTCAAGGACGAGGAGGTCTTTTTCAAGGAGGATGATATCGGCCGATTCCTTGGCCACGTCAACCGCGGTGTCCACCGATATGCCGACGTCGGCGGCGCGCATCGCGGCGGCGTCGTTGATGCCGTCGCCCATGAAGGCGACGACGCGGCCCGCTTGCCGGAGGGAGAGGACGATGCGTTCCTTGTGCGCGGGGGTGAGCCGCGCGAAGACGTCGTGGGCGAGGACCGCGGCGCCGAAGGCAGCCTCGTCCATCGCGTCGAGCTCCCTGCCGGTGACGACCTTGTCGGAAGCGAAGCCGACGTCGCGGCAAACCTTCGCGGTCACGAGCTCGTTGTCGCCGGTGAGCACCTTCGTGCGAACGCCGCGGTCCGCGAGGGACCGGACGGCCTTCGGGGCCGAGTCTTTCGGAGGATCGAAGAAGGCGAGGTACCCTAGGAGGATGAGGGCCGACTCGTCGGCGGCGGAGAAGGATTCCCGTGAGGCTTCGAACTCGCGGTAGGCGACGGCGAGGACCCGGAAACCCTGCGCGGAGAGAGCCGCGTATTCCTCCAGGATGTCCTGCCGCACGATGTCGATGAGGGGCAGCACCTCATCGTCCACCTGATAGCGGTCGCAGGCATCGAAGACCGCCTCGACCGACCCCTTGCAGATGAGGACGTGGTCGTCCTCGTAATCCACGATGACCGACATGCGCTTGCGCGTGAAGTCGAAAGGGATCTCGTCGACTTTGCGGAGGGTCCGCTCGACCTCCAGGTCCTCGTTCGAAAGGATCGATTCATCGAGCAGATTGCGGAGGCCCGTCTGGTAGTAACTGTTCATCCAAGCGTAGCGGAGCACGTCCTCGCTGGGCCGGTTCGTCACGTCGACGTGCCGTTCCAGGACCACCCGATTCTGGGTGATGGTCCCCGTCTTGTCGGTGCAGAGGATGTCCATCGCGCCGAGGTTCTGGATGGCCTTGAGCTTTTTGACGATCACCTTCTTGCGGGACATGAACACGGCGCCCTTGGAGAGGCACACCGTCACGATCATCGGCAGCATCTCCGGCGTGAGTCCGACGGCGACCGTGAGGGCGAAGAGGAGGGCCTGGAGCCAGTCGCCTTTGGTGATTCCCACGGCGAGGAAGGTCACCGAAACCATGACGAGCATGAAACGCATCATGAGCCGAACGAAGCGCGAAAGGCCGCGGTCGAAGTCGGTGAGGCCCTTTTCACCCGCGAGGTCGGCCGCCACCCCGCCGAGGAAGGTGCGCATCCCCGTGTTGACGGCGATGCCCCGGGCCGAGCCCGAAACGACCGTGCTGCCCTGGAAGCAGGCGTTCGTTAGGGCGAACACGCCGTCGGATGCCGAATCGCTCGCGCTCTCCTTCTCCACGGGCATGGACTCGCCCGTGAGCGCCGCTTGCGTGACGAAGAAGTCTTTGGCCTCTATGACGCGTACGTCGGCGGGGACGATCGACCCCGCGGCGAGGATGACGAGGTCTCCCGGCACGACCTCGTCGATCGGGCGTTCGGTTTCCGCGCCGTCGCGGAGGAGCACGGCGCTGGCCTGCACCATGAGCTTGAGCTTTTCGGCGGCGTCAGAGGATCTCCGTTCCTGGAAGTAGCCCAGAAACACGCTGATGAAGATCATGAGCGCGACGACGATACCTGCCCTGAGGTCTCCCATGACGAAGGAGACGATACAGATCACGAGGAGCTGCAGGACCAGGGGATCCTTGGCCCGCGCGAACAGTTCCAAGGCGGCGCTTCGGCGCTTTTCGCTCGCGAGGACGTTGGGGCCGAAACGCTTCAGGCGCTCTTCGGCCTCTCCGCCGCGTAAGCCCCCCCTGCGCGTCCCCAACCGGTCCAGCGCCGTTTCGACGTCGCCGGCGCAGGCTTCCCGCAACGCCTTTTCATGGGAGACATCGATTTTCGCCGCTCTCGCAGCGCGCGCGGCCATCGGAGGCAGGTTCTTCGGAAATACCGACACGGATTCCTCCACCGGGAAGCCGCAAGTATAGGTTCCTCGAAGGCCATGGCCTAGGAAAGCGCCCGGGGCCCCCTCAGATCCATTTGAGCCAGGCCGCGAATATCAGCAGGGCCGCCGCGTCCAGGGCGAAGAGTCCTCCGATGAAAAAACGTTGTCGCTTCGGCTGCCAGTCGTAGGCGAAATTGGCCGCGAGGAAGAAGGGGATGTAGACGGTCAGGAAGACCGGGAGTGCGCCCCACCACGGATAGACCCAATGGAAGGCGGGAGTCGCGGCGAGGAAGATTTCGAAGATCGAAAAGAAGGCCGCGTTCGCCACGGCGAAGAAGACGCGGTTGTTGACGCCGAGGATTTTCCGTTTCGGGTCCGCGGGCAGGACCTTGGAGAAGATGAGGCCCGCGACCGCGAACATCATGGAGAGTTCCCACCCTACCCCGATGAGGAGCAGGAAGGACGTGCCGCCGGGCACCGTCCAGAGCGCATGTCCGGAAAAGTGTTGGATGAGGGCGTTGAGGATTTCGTAGAACCAGTGGACCGCGTAGAGGGCGAGTCCCGCCGCGATGCCGCGCCAATTCTTGCGTTGCGCTTCGTCG
This sequence comes from Spirochaetota bacterium, assembly GCA_023406985.1. Lineage (GTDB taxonomy): Bacteria > Spirochaetota > Spirochaetia > Treponematales > Breznakiellaceae > JAEXTK01. Next base: position 31,987 of record JAEXTK010000069.1, read on the forward strand.
AAGTACACGTAAACGACGAAGGCGAGGAGGGGGATGAAGTACCATTGGAAAGTCGCGGGGTTCCGGAGGATGGAGAGGGCCTGCTCGGTCAGTTCGGGGTGGTTCATACCGACAGTATACAACATGGCCCCGATGCGTATACTTGAAGGATGAGGATTGCCGAGTTTCTGGCCATCGACTGGTCCGCTCCGAGCGATCCGCTCATTCAGCCGCCCCGCTTCTCGCCGGTGATCGCCGATCCCACCTTCCTGTTTCCCGAGGAGACGCCGGACGGTACGTGGGCGCTCTTCGCGCATTCCGCCTGGGGCCTCCATCGCTACGAATCGGCGGACGGAACGGTCTGGGCGGACCGCGGCCTCGTGATCCGGAACGCGATGCGTCCGTTCGTCCGGCGCGTCGGGGAGGAGTATCTCCTCCTCTACGAGGCCTATGCCCCCTTCGGCCTCGCGCTCACGGCCCTCCCCGGCCGCCGCCGCTGGAAGTCGGCCATCGCCGCCGCGCGGAGCGCCGACCTCCGGCGGTGGAAGGTAATCCCGGCTCCGGTCCTCGCGCCGACGCTCCCCTGGATGCGCGACGAAAAACTCGGCGACGCGGTCTCCAACCCCTGCCTGGTCCGGACGGAGGAAGGCAGCCTGCTCTACTTCTCCGCCTCCCTCGTCTGGTTGGACGACTGCGGCTTCTGCGAACCGCGCTCTATCGGCCGCGCGCGCGGCGGCCCGCCCGAAACGACGCCCATGGCCTTCGTTCCGGAGTCGGAACCCGTGATCGACCCGGCTTCCGAGGCCCTCCCCCGCGCGGACGTCGAGCGCGCGGTCGGGGCGGGGTCGCTCAAGGTCCTCGCCTTCGAGGACGGGTACGTCGGCCTCCAGAACAAGATCTATCGGGACGGATCGGGCCGGTCCCGCTCCGCCATCTTCCTCCTCGTCTCGGAGGACGGCGCGCGGTGGCGCGACGGCCGGGAGGCGCCGCTCGTAGCCCCCGCCTCCGGCTGGACCGCTTCGCACGTCTACGCGTGCGACTGCCGCTATCGCGAAGCGAACGGAACGTGGTACCTTTATTTCAACGCGCGCGACGGCTGGCGCATCCGCGACGGCGTGGAACGTATCGGCCGGATCGTGGGAAGGCCGGCCGCGGGCGGGAGGCGGGAGCGTGACAATCGATAACCGGACTCTCGCCTACGCGGTCGTCCTCGTGTCGTTCGCCAATTCGAGCCTCCTCATCGCCATGGCGAAGTACCGCAGGGAGCCGGGGCTCACGGTCTACGCGGCGGGGATGACGAGCTTCATGTTCGGCTTCCTCCTCCTCCTCGTGCAGGGCGCGGTCGGGAGGCGCTCGGTACTCGTCCTCGGCAATCTGCTCATCGCGTTCTGCTATGCCTGCCTGGCGTGGGGCATGCGGCTCCGCAATAGGTTGCCGATCGCCTGGCCGCGGCGATTCTGGCTCTACTTCGGCCTCTGGGCCCTCGTGTTCCCCTTCGCCACCTTCGTCCGCGATTCCTACGTGTTGCGAAGCTGCTTGATGTCGGCGGCGGTCATCGCCTTTTGCGGAGAATTCATCATCGGGCTCCGGTGGCGGAAGGAGCAGATTCCCCTCCCGATCCGGCGGGCGGGCCAAACCATCGCGGTCCTGACCGGCCTGATGCATGCGGCGCGGGGCGTTCTCCTCCTCGCGCTCTCCACTCCCGCCACGAAGCTCCTGGACGATAACGTGGTGAGTACCTTCACCCTGTCCATCAGCCTGGTCTCCGTCGCCCTCTGGGGTGGCCTGATCCTCATCATCGACGCGGCGCGGTTGGTCGTAAAGCTCGAGGCCAACAACGAGAAGCTCAACGAACTGGCCACCACCGACGCCCTCACCGGCCTCGGCAATCGAAGGTCGATGGATGCGACCGTGGAGACCGAGCTGGAACGCGCGCGGCGATACCGGCAACCCCTTTCCCTCATCCTCTTCGACCTGGATAATTTCAAGCTCGTCAACGATTCTTGGGGGCACGAGGTCGGCGACGAAGTGCTGGCGCAGGTCGCCCGCATCGCGAAGAGCCTGGTCCGCGAGCCGGACGGCGTGTTCCGCTGGGGCGGCGAAGAATTCTTCGTGATTGCTCCGAACACCTTTTCCGGCGGCGCGGCCGCCATGGCCGAAAAACTCCGGGCGGCCATAGTCAAGGAGGCGCATCCGCGCGCGGGTACGATCACCGCGAGTTTCGGGGTGGCCGAGTGGAGCCCCGAGGAGTCCAAGGAGGCCTGGCTGCGGCGCGTAGACGCTGCCCTCTACCAAGCCAAGAGCGATGGTCGGAACCGAGTGACGGTATCGGCGCCGGCGGGCTCCCCACGGACCCCGCGGATCAAGCTGGAATGGAGGAGCGAGTGGGAGTCGGGCAACCGCATCGTCGATGACGGACACCGCGTGCTCATGGATATCGCCAACGACTTGCTCGCGTGCGCCGAGCCGGGGCGGGCGGACGGGATGACGACGACTCTCGTGGAGAGGATCTTCTCGGAAACCGCGCGGCATTTCGCGGAAGAGGAGGCGGAGCTGGAGGCGTCCGCCTATGCGGACCTCGCGGTCCACAAGCGCTGCCACGCGGACCTGCTCAAGGAGGCCGCGGAGAAACGGGAAGAGTTCAGCGCGGGGCGGGCCGAGGCCCTCGCCTTCTTCGCCTTCCTCGTCGACAAGGTGATCATCGGCCACCTCCTGACCGAGGACGTCCTCTTCTACACGCATATCCGCAAGACTGCCTAGCGCCGCGGGCCGCGGGCCGCGCGGTGCCGACAGCGCGAGGCGGCCTCTATCGGCTCGCGCGGCGCCGGCCTCTATCGGCGCGTGCGGCGCCGACAGCGCGAGGCGGCCCCTATCGGCTCGCGGCGCCGCCCCCGCGCGCGCTTCAGAACTTCAGCTTCGCCGAAGCGACGGCCTGGAACAGCGCGCCGGTATGCGTCGGTCCCAGCTCGCCGTAATCGCCGCTCCCGGTCAGGGCCCGTCCGTCCAGCGGAACGCGGAGGGAGAACGCGAGCGTCATACCCTGGAAGGGCTGGTGCTCCACGCTCGCGAGGGGCGAGAAGGAGAGATCGTCCAAGCTCGCCACGCAGGAGAGGGCGGTGGAAGTGTAATCGTTCCAGCGGTAGGAAGCGGTCGCGTAGAGGTAGTTCCGGCGGTTGAGCTCCGCTATCGGGATGTCCTGCCGCAGCTTCCGCGCCGCGGGCGCGGCGTCGGACCAGGCGCCCGCTCCGCTCTCGTAGAGCCCGTCCAAGTCGTCGCCCGGATCCAGGGCGCCGCCTCCGTGGTAGAGGTACTGGGCCAACAGGTAGAGCTTGCCGTCCAGGACGGAGTAATCGGCGCCGAGGCTCGCCTCCAGCCCCCGGAAGGCGGTCCAGTCCCGGTCGTACCAGCGTCCGGTCGCCGCGGCTTCCCCGTCCAGGACGTAGAGCGCGTCCAGGACGACGGCGGCGCCGGCCTCCGCCTTCACCGAGAGGCCGAACCGGTGGACGGGCCGGGAAGCGGCCTCCGCGGCGTAGAGGACCTGGAGGCTCGCCCGGTCGGCGTGGTAGTCCGCGGAGACGCCGGCGACGAGGCCGTCTCCGTCGCGTTCCGCGGGATCCGCCGGGGCCACGGAAAAGGCGCCCGCCTTCCAGCCGTCCCGCGGATAAGCCATGGCCGTCGCGCCGAGGACGCCGCGCGGCCGCGCGTCCGGAAGGAGCGGGTTCGGCGGCGCGAGGAAATCGGTGGGCCGGAAGGCTTGGCCGAAGCCGAAGGCCAGCCGCATGAGGCCCGCCTGGGCGTCGAAGGTTTCGCCCTCGATGCGGTAGTAGAGCCGCTCCAGCTCCAGGGCCGCGGCGTAGTTTTCCCCGACGGCGAAGGCTGCCGTATCCGCGACCCGGTCGCCCGCGGCGGCGATGAGGTTCGTCGCCGCGTAGACCGTGCCCTTCTCCCCGATCCGCGCCTTGAGCCGGAGATTCGCGTACTGCTCCACGCCGTACGCGGCGCCGACGCCCTCCCCGTAGTCGGTCAGGGCGGCGCCCGACGCCCGCGTCTCCACGATCCCCGACATGTCGGGCCCCACGGCC
>JAEXTK010000103.1 GCA_023406985.1 Spirochaetota bacterium
GTCTTGAGGATGGCCTCGATCTTGAGGACCTGGGAAGCCGCCGCCCCTTCGAGGGCTTCCACCCCGTTCTCCAGGGCCGCGACGGTCTTGGCGTTTTCCGAGGCCGCCCTCATGACGGCCTCGTCCAAATCGCCGCGGGGCGATATTCTCGTTTCCTCCATGGCCTACTCCTCCACACGGGATGGCGGAGTATACGCAGGGACCCCGCACGAGGGCAATTCGCGCGAACTTTTTTCGGCTGCCGAATTCGGGTTTATACTAGGGGTATGTTCGAATTGAACGCCGCCGAGCGCGGTTGGCTCCTCGCCGACGCGCGGGAAACGATAGCCGCCGAACTCGGCGGACGCCTCGCCCGCTACCTCGACGCGGCAGCACCCTTGACGAGCCCGGGCGCGTCCGTCCTGGACAAGCCGTGCGGCGCCTTCGTGAGCCTCCACCTCGGAGGCGAGCTCCGCGGCTGCATCGGCCGCATGGCGGCCGTACGGCCGCTCCGCGAAACCGTCCGATCGATGGCGCGCGCGGCCGCTTTCGAGGATCCCCGCTTTCCTCCGCTCTCGGAAACGGAACTCGCGAAGTGCCGCATCGAGATATCGGTCCTTTCGCCCCTGGAACGCTGCGCGGACCCCGACTCGGTGGTGGTCGGCGTCCACGGCCTCTACCTCATCTTCCGCGGCCGCGCCGGCGTCCTCCTGCCCCAGGTCCCCGTGGAGCAGGGCTGGAACCGGGAAGAATACCTGGACTATCTCTGCCGCAAAGCCGGCGTGCCGCCGCTCTCGTACCGGGAAGAGGACGCCGAACTCTACTCGTTCACCGCGGTCGTCTTCTCCGAAGAGGCCTAGGCGCCGCGGCCGAGTCGACCTAAGCGCCGCGACCTTGGCCGCGCAGCGACATTGGCCGCGCCGCGACCCTGGCGCCGACAGCCCCGGCCGCGACCTTGCCCTACCCCGTAGGCGAAGCTATAGTTGCGCCATGCCCACCCAACGCGACGTCGCCCGGGCGGCCGGAGTATCGTCCGCCACCGTTTCCCGCTTCCTCGCCGATTCCCGGAGCCTCCGGAGCGAAACCGCGGAAAAGGTGCGCGCGGCGGTAGAACTGCTCGGCTACCAGGTCGACTATTCGGCGCAGTGCCTCAAGACCGGCATCTACAACCATATCGGCATCCTCGCGCCCGGCATCGGCCCCTTCTACTGGGAGGTCTATACCTGGCTCCAGTACCACCTCAACGCGGCGGGATACTTCTGCACCATCTTCTTCACGCGCGACGTGGCGGACCTGTCCCACAGTTTCAGGACCGAGGTGCCGCCCTTCCTCCGTAAGCGCCAACTCGACGGCCTCGTCTTCTTCCCCCTCCTCTGCGCCGAGGACGACGCCCTCCTGCTCCTCCTCCGGGACTGGGGCAAACCGGTGGTGGTCGTGGACCGCCCCCTGGACGAAGGCGCCCAGCCCCAGGCCTTCATCGACAATTACTCGGGCGGTTGGGCCGCCGCCGACGCACTCGTCTCCGCCGGGCACCGGCGCTTCCTCCACGTCGCCGGAACCGCCGATTCCCCGGCCGCCGCCGACCGGTCCCGGGGTTTCGCCGACCGGCTCGCGGAGGCCGGCCTCCCTTGGGACGGGGACCGGATCATCGCGGGCGACTTCGCGGCCGCGGCGACCTACCGCGCCGCCCGCGCGTACCTGGAGAGCGCGCCGCCCTTCACCGCCGTCTTCGCCGCCAACGACTCCTCGGCCCTCGGCTTCATGCGCGCGGCCTCCGAACGGGGCCTCCTCTGCCCCCGCGACTATTCCATCGTCGGCTTCGACGACAACGTCGAGTACACGCCCTTCATGGCGCCCGCCCTCTCCACCTTTTCCCAGCCGCTCCGCGAACTCGGGGCTGCGGCCGCCGACATCCTGCTCCGGCTCATCGCGGGCGAGACCGTCGCGGAGCGGCGGCGGTCTTTCGTCCCCCGGTACGTGGCGCGCGAATCCGTGGCCGCGCCCCCGGCCGGCCGCGCTTGACGGAACGGGGAATTCACCCCTAGACTGAGTAAAATGTATACGTATACACGACGATGAAAGGGGATGCTATGATCGATGGAACCACCGACCGCGGACCGGGAGCCCGCAACGACTACGTCCGCGTCCTCGGCGAGGATTGCTTCAAGATCGCGGATTACGACCGGCTCCCGCCGTTCTTCATGACCCTGGTCGGATCGTCCGACCATTGGCTCTTCGCGTCCAGCACGGGCGGCGTCACCGCGGGCCGCGTGGAGCCGGACAACGCCGTATTCCCCTACTACACCGAAGACAAGGTGGCCGACGGCGCCGAGCATACGGGGCCGAAGACCATCTTCCGCGTCCGCTCGGGCGAAGGGGACCGCGTGTGGGAGCCTTTCTCCCTCCGCGACGCGGCGGTCTACCGCACGCGGCGGAACCTGTACAAGAACCGCGAGGGTTCCACCATCGCCTTCGAGGAGGTCAACGAGGACCTCGGCCTCTCCTTCCTCTACGCGTGGCGGACGAGCGACCGCTACGGCATCGTCAAAACCTCCCGCCTCGCCGAGACGAGCGGCGTGAGGCGATCCGTCGAAGTCCTCGACGGCTTCCAGAACATCATCCCCTCCGGCGCCTACAAGAACATGCAGGAGACCTTCAGCGTCCTCCTGGACGCCTACAAGCGGAGCGAACTCGTGAGCGAGTCGGGCCTCGCCGCCTTCTCGCTCAGCTCCTCCATGACGGACAAGGCCGAGGCGAGCGAGTCCCTCGCGGCCACGATCGCCTTCCAGCTCGGATTGGAACCCACTTCGTATCTCCTGTCGTCCCGCATGCTGGAAGCCTTCCGCCGCGGGGAGGAGACTCCGCGCGAGACGGACGTCCGCGGCGAACGGGGAGCCTACTTCGTCCGCGCGCGGCTCGACCTCGGGCCGCGGGAAGAACGGGTCTGGCACCTCGTGGCGGACGCGGACGCGGACGCCGTGGCGGTGGCCGACCTGGCGCGAAGCCTGGAGGAGCGCGGGGGCGTGGCCGCGGTCCTCCTGGAGAAGGATATCGAAGAGGGGAGGCGGCGCCTCGTGGAACTCGTCGCCGCGGCCGACGGGCTCCAAGAGACCGCGGACGCGGCCGCCTGCGCCCACCACTTCGCGAACGCCCAGTTCAACATCATGCGCGGCGGCGTCTTCGCCGAAGGCTACTCGATCCGCGCCGAAGACTTCGCGGCCTTCGTCCGCGGACGCAACGCCGCCGTCGCCGCCGCCGAGGCCGGCTTCCTCGCCGCCCTGCCCGCCCTCCTCAGCGTGGAGGAACTCCTGAGCCGCGCCGACGGCGCCGGCAGCGCGGACCTGGAACGGCTCAGCCGCGAATATCTCCCCCTCACCTTCGGGCGGCGCCACGGCGACCCCTCCCGTCCCTGGAACAGCTTCGCCATCCGGATCAAGAATCCCGACGGCTCGCGCCGCTTCGACTACCAGGGGAACTGGCGGGACATCTTCCAGAACTGGGAAGCCCTGGCCCTCTCCTACCCCCTCTTCCTCGAATCCATGATCGCCCGCTTCCTCAACGCGGTCACCGCCGACGGGTACAATCCCTACCGCGTCACGAAGAACGGCATCGACTGGGAGATTCCCGAGCCGGATTCGCCGTGGAGCAACATCGGCTACTGGAGCGACCACCAGATCGTCTACCTCGGCAAGCTCCTGGAAGCCTTCGAGCGCGTCCGGCCCGGACGCCTCGCCGCGACCGTCGCCGATCCGCGCTACAGTTCCGCGAACATGCCGTACCGCATCAAGGCGTACGCCGAGATCCTCGCCGACCCGGGCAAGACCATCGCGTTCGACTACGCCGCCCAGGCCAAGATCGAGGCGGCGACCGCGTCCCTCGGCGGCGACGGCAAGCTGGTGCGCGACGCCGCCGGCAACGTCGTCCACGTCTCGGCGGCCGAGAAGCTCCTCGTGCTCACCCTCGCCAAGCTCTCCAACCTCGTACCGGGCGGCGGCATCTGGATGAACACCCAGCGGCCCGAATGGAACGACGGCAACAACGCCCTCGTCGGCAAGGGCCTCTCGGTGGTGACCGCCTGCCAGCTCCTCCGGTTCGTGCGCTTCTGCGCCGCCATCTTCGACGGCGCTGCCGTCTTCAATGGCGCCGACGGCGTCGCGGCCGACTCGGCCGGAGCCGCGGCCGGAGCCCAGGGGACGATCGCCGTGGACGCGCGCGTCGCCGCCTGGTTCGCCGACCTGGAGGCCCTGCTCCGCTCGCCCTCCGCGGCGGCCGCGGACGAGGAGACGCGCCGGACCTTCATGGACGCGGCCGGAGAAGCGGGCGGCCGCTACCGCGCGAGCCTCTACGGCGCGGAGGGCGAACGCCGGACGACGACGCTCAGCCGTTCGGCGATCGCGGCCTTCTTCCGCGACGCCGCGGCCGCGCTGGAGGCGACGGTCCGGGCCAACCGCAGGGAAGACGGGCTTTACCACGCGTACAACGTCCTGTCCCTCCAGGGAAGAAGCGCGCGGATCGGCCGCCTCGACCCCATGTTGGAGGGCCAGGTCGCCGTCCTCTCCGCCCTCATCCTGAGCCCCGCGGAGGCCACGGAAGTCCTCCGCGCCCTCCGAGCCAGCGCGATGTACCGGCGCGATCAGAATTCCTACATGCTCTACCCGGACCGGAACCTGCCCGGGTTCCTCGCGAAGAACGCCGTCGAAGCGGAGAAACTCGCCGATTCCGCGCTGGCCGCGGCCCTCGAACGGGACGGCGACCGCTCGGTGCTCGCCCGCGACGGGTCCGGGACCTGGCGCTTCGGGAAGACCATCCGGAACGCCGAAGTCCTGGAGGCCGCCCTGGACGCCCTCGCCGCCAAGAAGGACTTCGCCGGCCTCGTGGAGGCGGAGCGGGCGCGCATCCTGGAGCTTTACGAGGAAACCTTCGACCACGCGCACTTCACCGGCCGCTCGGGCACCTTCTTCGCCTACGAGGGCCTCGGGAGCATCTATTGGCACATGGTCTCCAAGCTCCTCCTCGCGTGCCAGGAGGCCTACCTCGCCGCGCGGTCAGCGCCCGCCGAGGAAGGGGCGGCAGCCCTCGCGGAGGCCTACTACGGCATCCGCGCGGGACTCGGCTTCAACAAGTCCCCCGAAACGTACGGGGCCTTCCCGAACGACCCCTATTCCCACACGCCCGGCGGCAAGGGCGCGCGCCAACCGGGCATGACGGGCCAGGTGAAGGAAGAGGTCCTCACCCGCTTCGGGGAACTCGGCGTCGTCTTCGAGGGCGGCCGCATCGCCTTCCGCCCCGCCCTCCTCAAGCGGAGCGAGTTCCTGAACGAGCGCGGCGAGTTCTCCTGGTTCGATCGGGACGGGCGGTGGAAAAAGCTCGCCTACCCCGCCCGCTCGCTGGCCTTCACCTGCTGCGGCGCGCCGGTGCTCTACCGCGAGATCGCCTCCGGCGCCGCCGAAGAGCCGTCGATCGAAGTCCGGATGTCCGACGGCACGACGCGCCGGTTCGCCGGCGACGCCCTGGACGCGGCGACGAGCCTCCTCGTATTCGAACGGGACTGCGCGGTGGAGGCCATCGAGGTCCGCGTCCGTCCCGGGCTCGAGGGCTGAGGAGGCCCCATGGCCAAGGCGGAGGTGCTGTTCCGCATGCATGCGGAATTGGGCGAGGGAGCGCTCTGGGACGAGGCGACCGCCACCCTGTACTGGCTCGACATCGTGGCGGGCCGCGTCTATCGGTCCCGTCTCGTGGACGGACGGCACGCGGCGAGCGAATGGTGCGCCCCCTCGTCCCGCGTCGGCGCCCTCGCCCTCTGCCGGGACGGGAGCCTCGTCGGCGGTCTCGCGGAGGGCGTCGGCGTCTTCCGGTTCGGCGAAGCGCCGCGCATCATCGCCGAGCCGAGCCTGGACCCTGCCGTCGCGGTCTACAACGACGGCAAGGCGGGCCCCGACGGCCGGTTCTGGGTGGGCTACAAGGATATCCGCCATTCAGCGCCGATCGGCATCCTGGAGAGCGTCGGCGCGGACTCCTCCAAGCGCACCCTCGTCCGCGGCCTCGCTATCTCCAACGGCCTGGGGTGGAGCCCCGACCGCGCCGCCTTCTACCTCACCGACAGCATTCCGCGCGACGTACGGAGATGGAGAACCGCCGACCTCCTCGCCGCACCGCCGGACGGCATCCCCTTCTCCGAGGGAGACGACTTCGCGGACGCGGGCCCGGAAATCCCCGACGGGCTCGCCGTGGACGCGGAGGGCTACCTGTGGAGCGCGCGCTGGCGGGGCTCCTGCGTCGTCCGCTACGACCCGAGCGGCCGCGTCGTGGACCGCGTCGAGGTGGACGCGTCCCGCGTCTCCAGCTGCTGCTTCGGCGGGAGCGACCTCCGCACGCTCTACATCACCACCGCGCGGGAAGACCTTTCCGAGGCGGAGCGCGCGGCGGAGCCCCTTGCGGGCTCGGTCTTCGCCGCGCGCGTCGCCGTGCCCGGTCTCCCCTCCTTCCGCTTCCCCGCCTGAACGCGCGGCAAGCCCTCCCGGCCGCGGCGCCGCGCTGCGGACCGCAGCGCCGATCCATCGCTCGGCGCGGCCCTACCGGACGCCGCGCCGCGCCGCTTGGGCGTCCAGCTCGTCCAAGGAGCGGAGACGGCGCCCCCAGGCCGCCGCGCCCTTCCCCTCCGGCGCGATCCCGACGAGGACCGCGCGGAGCCGCGCCGACCGGGGACGATATTCGGCGCCGTACTTCCTGAACGCGAGCTTCCGTAGGAAGCCGAGGGCGTCCCGGAAGAGCCGATTCGGATTTCGGCCCCCTTCCGCCCGGGCGGACCCGGCCCCCGGCGCCCGGCGCTCGGCGAGCGCCGATTCGAGCGCGGCGATCACGATATCGAAGGCTTCCGCGGCGGACGCGCAGGCGCACTCCTCCAGGCGGGAAACGAAGTCGGCGAGTTCCCCGTCCAGGGAGGCGGGGTCCAAGGAACGAAGGGTCGCCTTGCCGTGGGGAGCGAGGAGGAGGGGAGGTCCCCCCGGCCAGGTCGCGAAGGCGCGGCCGGAACGGTCCGGCCGGAAACGGCCGCGGAGGAGGGCGTCGGCCCGCCCCAAGCGCGAAAGCCGCAGGAG
>JAEXTK010000142.1 GCA_023406985.1 Spirochaetota bacterium
CGTCTGCTTCGGGGGGCCTTCGGAAGCGCGGTGCACGACCTCAAGCGGCTCCGCTCTTTCGAGGTGGGCGCGGTCTACGCCCTCGTCGCCCGTACGGACGGCGGCATCGAGATCATCCGGGAATAAGGAGCCGATCATGGAAGGCAATCCCGCCGCGCTCACGGAAACCGTCAAGAGGCTCTCTTCCGCCATCGTCTTCCTATTCACGACCCGCGTCGGACTCCTGTCCCTCGCGATCCTCTGCCTCCTCGCGCTCGTTCTCCGCGTGGCGGCGGCCGTCCGATCGGCGGCCCGCGCGGAACGGGCGGCATCGGCCCGCCTCAGCTCCTCCGGCGCCTTCCTCGCGGCCTTCGACGCGGCGGCTGGCGTCGCCGGCCGGATCGTCTCCCTCCTGCCGACGCTCGCGCTCCTCGCGGTCGCGGCGCTCTCGGTCGCGGCCGTAGGCCAAACCGTGGGCCGCCTGGAAGAGGCCGCGGCCGCCGCGCAGCGTATCCGGGAACTCCGCGCGGTGGTGCGGAACCTGGAACGGAGCGTCAAGGTGGCGGAGGTCAGGGTGCTCGCGCGTTCGCGCGGCAAGACGCGCCTCTCGCTGACCTTTTTCGACCCCGCCTCGCCCGGGCGCCGGGTCGGAGAGAAGGAACTGGAGATCGCGGGCAGCGACATCTACTTCGACGCGGTGGTGCTCAACTTCCGCTATTCGGAGATCGAGGAGGGCCGCGAGACCAACCTCGCCATCCCCTACCGCGTGTTCTCCGACGAGGTGCCCCAGGCGGAGGGCATCCCGCTCGGCGCCTTCGACGCGGAAGGGGTGCCCTACGCCTTCCACCGGGCGGACGACGACATCTACGGGATAGCGCCCGAGGTCTACCGGGAACGCCTCGCCGAACTCATGGAGATCGCCAAGACCGACGCGGCCTCGCGGAAGGAGGGCATCGTGCGGTCCCTTTACGGCGCCGCGGTCCACAAGCGCGTCCAAGTCGGCGATGCGCTGGAAATCCGCATCGAAGCTACGGGCGGCTTGACCGTGAAGGAACGTTTCCCCTTTTGATCGATATTCGTACCGCGATCGCCGCGACGGGCCTGCCGCTCGTTCCCCATCTCGATAGGGTCGTCGCCGCCCTATCCGATCGCCGTCTCGCGGTGCTCCGCGCCGAGGCGGGGAGCGGCAAGTCCACCCTGGTGCCCCTCGCGCTCGCCGCCTCTTCCGCATTCGCGGGCGGCAGGATCGTCATGCTCGAGCCGCGGCGGCTCGCGGCCGTCGGCGTCGCCTCGCGCATGGCCGAGCTCCTCGGCGAGGAGGCCGGCGATACGGTCGGGTACTCGGTCCGCCTGGAACGGCGCTGTTCCGGCCGGACGCGGGTGGAGGTGGTGACCGAGGGCCTCCTCACCCGCCGGCTCCTCTCCGATCCGGCCCAGGGCGGCGTCTCGGTCCTCATCTTCGACGAATTCCATGAGCGGTCGATCCACGCGGACCTCGCCCTCGCCCTCGCCTTGGATCTCCGCCGGCTCCGGAGCGACCTCGCGGTCCTCGTCATGTCGGCGACGCTGGACGCGGAGCGTATCTCCTCCTTCCTGGAGGAGACCGAGGGCGCGCGCGTGCCCCTGATCGAGTGTCCGGTCCGGCCCTTCCCCGTGGAGATCGTCCATCGGCCGCTCGCGGGCAGGCAGCGGCTCGGAGACGAGGTCGCCGCGGCCGTCGTCGCGGAGATAGAGGATGGGGAAGGGGAGGGCGACGCCCTCGTCTTCCTACCGGGACGGCGGGAGATCGAGGACGCGGCGTCGGCGCTCGGCCGCTCGGGCCGCGTCGGGGAATTGGAGGTCCTCAAGCTCCACGGTTCGCTCCCCCTCGCCGAACAACGCCGGGTCGTCGCGCCGCGCCAAAACCCGCCACGCCAAAACGCGCCGCGTCCCGACGGGCCGGCCCAAGGCCGATCGGCGCGGAAACGCCGCGTGATCCTCTCCACGAACATCGCGGAGACGAGCCTGACGGTGAACGGCGTGACCCTCGTCGTGGATTCGGGCTTCGTGCGCCTGCAGCGCTACCACCTGAGCTCGGCCATGGACCGCCTTTCCCTGGAAACCGCGAGCCTCCGTTCCGCCGACCAGCGCTCGGGCCGCGCCGGCCGCCTCGCGCCGGGCCGCTGCGTCCGCCTCTGGGCCGAGCGTTCGCCGCGGCCCGCGGACACGGAGAGCGAAATCCTCCGGGTGGACCTTTCCTCCCTCGTGCTGGATTGCGCCCTCTGGGGCGTCCGCGATCGGCTCTCTTTGCCCTGGCTCGAACCGCCTCCCGAGTCGGCGTGGCTCGCGGCCGTCGAACTCTTGCGTTCCCTCGGCGCCCTGGACGGGTCGGGCGGTCCGACGAAGCGGGGAGAGCGCATGGCCGCGTTCGGCCTCCATCCGCGCCTCGCCGCCCTCGTCCTCGCGGGGGAGGAGCGGGGACAGCTCCGCCTCGCCTGCGCCGCCGCGGCCGCGCTCTCGGACCGCGACGGCTCGCTCATCCGCGATGACGCCGACTTCCGCCGCCGCCTCGCCGTACTCCGCTCCGACCGGAACGAGGAAGGCGGCGCGGGGGCGGCGGCGTGGCGGGAACGGGTCCGGACGATGGCGCGGGATCTCATGGACCGCTCGGGCGGACGGGACGGGGGCCCCTGGTCGGCCGAGGACGAGGCGGATATCGGTTCGCTGCTCGCCGCGGGCTTCCCCGACCGGATCTGCCGGAGGCAGGAATCGCTCGTGTTCCGCTTTCCCTCCGGGCGGGAGGCGCGCGTGGACGGCCCGCTCTCCCGGGAGGAATGGCTCGTCGCCTGCGAGGCGGACGCGGGCGAACGGCTCGGCGTCGTGCGGCTCTGCGCCCCGGTCGGGAGGGATGACGCGGCGGCGGCGCTCCGGCCCCTCGTCGCCGCGACGGCGACCGTGGAGTGGACCGGCCTCGTCCCGCGCGCGGTGCGGGAAACCCGGGCGGGAAGGCTCCTCCTCTCCGCGGAGCGCGCGAAGGTGGACCGCGGCGGCCTCGGACCGGCGCTCGCCGCGCTCCTCGGCGAGCGGGGCCTCGGCGTTCTGCCGTGGGAGGGGGAGGGCGGCCCGCGAAGCCTCCTCGAGCGCATCCGTTTCGCCCCCCCCCCGGGCGGCGGGCCGT
>JAEXTK010000229.1 GCA_023406985.1 Spirochaetota bacterium
CCCGGGCCGGGTGCCCCCGCCCACCCCCGCGCTGCCGCATCCGGCCGCGCGATTTCTGCATGAAAAGGGGGTGATCCGCTACCCATGCCGGGGGCGGTCCCCCTTCGCTCCGAAGTCCTCGCGCGGACTGAACACGGTGACGGGGGACGGAGCTCCCAAAATGGACACGGTTACCAACGGCGGCGCGCTCCGGGCTTCTCCGCTATCCCCCGGGCCGGGAGACGGAGCCGCGCGGGGACGGGGGCGCTCGCGAATTTCCCCAAAGGTTCGGGACACTAGAAAAGGCTTTCCCGGTGACGTTTTCTTGATTATTGTCAGGCTATGGACAACCACGTGGACGGGAGCGGCCGGTCGGACCGGCTGGAGCGGGGGGTGCAGCGGTTCAAGGAGCGGGTGTACCGGGGAAACCGGCGGTTCTTCGAAGGGCTCGAGGAGGGGCAGCGGCCGCACACGCTCTTCATTACCTGTTCGGACTCGCGCGTGGATCCGACCTTGCTGACGGACTCCAGGCCGGGGGAACTCTTCATCGTGCGGAACATCGCGAACATCGTGCCGCCGTATCGGCGCACGGAGGAGTACGTATCGACCACGGCCGCCATCGAATACGCCTTGCTGGCCCTCAAGGTGTCGTCCATCGTCGTCTGCGGGCATTCCAACTGCGGCGGTTGCGCGGCGCTCCTCGGCGATCCCGCGGCGTTGGCGGCGATGCCGCATACGGAGCGCTGGCTTGAGTTGGCGCGGGAGGACGGGTTCCCGCCCTCCGGCATGGCGGCCTCCGTCCTGGAGCGGGAGAACGTCGTGCGCCAGGCGAATCGCCTCCTCGGCTATCCGACCGTTCGGGAACGCGTCGCGGACGGTTCCCTCGCCATCCACGCCTGGCACTACGCCATCGGCCGGGGCGCCGTCCGCCGCTGGCAGGCGGAGGCCGGCGCGTTCCGGCCGCTTCCCGCTATCGCCAAATCCACCAGACGAAGGCGGCCGAAGCGGTCGTCGTGACCAGGGTGAAGGGTACGCACACCTTCGCCCAGTCCAGGAAGGAGGTCTGGTAGCCCTGCTTCTTGAGCATGCCCACGGAGACCACGTTCGCCGAAGCGCCGAAGGGCGTGAGGTTGCCGCCGAGGCAGGAGCCGATGAGGAGGCCGAACATGTAGAGTTCGGGGGCCAGGCCGAGCCCCGCGGTGAGCTTCGCCGCGACCGGCAGCATGATGATGATGTACGGCACGTTGTCCACGAAGCCGGATATCAGGGTGGAGATGGCGACGATCAGCACGAAGCCGAGCAGGACGTTTTCGCCGACGACCTTGCCGAGAAGCGCGGCGAAGTCCTCGATGAGCCCCACCGCCGAGAGCGCGCCGACGACGATGAAGATGCCGACCAGGAAGAGGATGGTCTCCCAATCGAGGCGCTTCACGAGATCGATCGTTTCCTTCGTGGATTCCTTGCGGACGAACCGGTACCAGAGGACCCCTGCGATGCCGAGCGCCATGACGAGGGATCCGGAAATGAAGGATATCCCGGTGTGGAAGAAAGAAGCCATCGCGAGCCCGACGATCATGAGCACGAGGAGGATCGTCGGCACCCAGGAGATGATCGGCGCGCGCTCCAGTTCCAATTTGTGGGCGCCCGCGCGCGCGAAGAAGAAGTAGAAGTAGAGGGACCCGACGATGAGGCCCGCCTGCACGGCGAAAAAGATGGAGAGCTTGCCGTCGTAGATGAAGAACTCGTTGAAGCCGTAGCCCGCGAAGCTCGCGAAGATCATGGAGGGCGGGTCGCCGACGAGGGTGGCCGTCCCCTCCAAGTTGGCCATGACCGCGAGGCCCATGAGGAAATAGGACGGGTTCATGTCCAGTTTCTTGGATAGGGCGAAGGCGATGGGCGCCATGACGAGCACGGTGGCCACGTTCTCCACGAAGGCGGAGATGAGGCCGGTCATGATGAGGATGGCGACGATGGCGAGCGACGTGCTCGGCGCGCGGTCGACGATCTCGTCCGCGATGCGCGAAGGCACGCGGGAATAGATGAACAGATCCGCTATGGCGAGGCAGCCGACGTAGATCATGAGCACGTTCCAGTTGACGAGGGAGAACAAGGCTTCTCCCGGCGTGACGACGCGCGCGATGATGAGGATCGCCGCAGAGATCAGCGTAGTCCACGCCTTTTTGTGCGGGAGGGCGATGACGACGGCGTACATCGCGACGGCGACCGCCAGTACGAACCATTTCATGCGGACACTCCTTAGTCGGAGGGCCGGCGGCCAAAAAAAGAGACCTTTCGCGTAAAACGCCTCGCGAGCCTTCGGCCCCGCGCATGCGGGGTACGGCTACCCGGTCGGCATTCTGCGCGAAAGGTCTCGTATCCCCGGTCGTTCCGGAGCCGCGGTCCCAGGCAGTCGCGCCGCCGCGGATCGATCCGCGTTACGGCGCCGCCGGTTGTTGGTAAGCGCGCGCGTTACTACTCCCCTCTCGACATCCTCAGCATAGGTTCACTTATTTCCGCTGTCAAGAAAAGGTCCCGTTACCATTTCGACGCGGCCCGCGAAATATTTTCATTGCATAGTCCGATTTCCGCCTATACCCTGTGGGTAGGAGAAAACGGTGCATTCCACTCAGACCATCCCGCGCAAGACGACCGCGCTCGGCATCGCGATCGATATCGGCGCCACGACCGTGGCCGCCTATCTCGTAGACCTCGAGGCGGAGGTAGAGGCGGAGGCCGTCCTGGCGTCCGCCGCGCGGCTCAACGGCCAGCGGGCGTTCGGAACGGACGAGTCGGCCCGCATCGAGTATGCCCTGCGGACCGACCGGGGCGCGGAGGAAATGGCCCATCTCGCGCGGGCCGATATCCAAGCGCTCGCCGACGGACTCCTCGCCGGCGCGGGGGCGACGCGGCATGACCTGCGGGCCCTGGCCGTGGTCGGCAGCGCCGCGATGCTCCGCCTGTTCGAAGGACGCAGGCCGGGCGGGGAGGCTCCTGAAGGAGGGGTCGCCGATTCCGTTCCCGCCGCGAGCTACGGCCTGCCGTATCCTTCCTGCCGCCTCGTCGCGCCGATTTCCTCCGTGGCGGGGATAGAGGCCGATCTCCTCGCCGCGATGCGGACCGCCCGGCTCGAGGAAGCCGCGGAAACGACGCTCCTCATCGACCTCGGCGGCAAGGGCGCCGTCGCCCTCACGGACGGACGGGGAATCAGCTGCTGCGCCGTGGCGGCGGGGCCGCCCTTGGAAGGACCCTCGTTCTCCTGCGGCACCGGGGGCGTCGGCGGCGCGATCGATCGGCTCTTCTGGGAGAACGGCCGCCTCCGCTGGACCACGATCGGGGGGGAGGAGGCCGTCGGCCTCTGCGCGTCCGGCGTGCTGGACGCGGCCGCCTGCCTCGTGCGGGCCTCCCTCGTGGACGCGAGCGGGGCCCTGGACGAACGGTGGTGGGCTTCCGGCTATCCCCTCGTCGCCTCCGAAACGGCGGATCTCCGCTTCACCCAGGCCGACCTGCGCCACGTGCAGCTCGCGAAGGCGGCGGTGGCCGCCTGCATCGACCTGGTCCTGGAAGACCGCGGAATCGGCTCCGGCTCGGTGGAACGGGTGCTGTTCTCGGGCGGTTTCGGCGGCGCGATTTCGGGCGATTCCGCCGCGGTCATCGGCCTCCTTCCGGCTGCCCTGCGCGAGCGCGCCTCGTGGATCGGCAACGCCGCGGGCCTCGGCGCCGTGCGCCTGCTCCTCCGGAAGGACGAAGCCGGCCGCGCCGCGGAGACCGCGCGGAGGACGCGCGTCGTGGATCCCGCCGCGGCCACCGGCTTCGACGAACGCTTCTCCCGCGCGCTGTTCTTCCCCGCGCCGGGGGCGGTCCTGGACGCCGTGGAACCGGCGGCCGGCTGACGATCAGGCGGGCCACCGGCCCGCGCCGTGCCGCAGGAGGACCACTTCGTCCCCCGACAGGTCCAGGACGGTGGAGAGGATCCGCGGCCGTTCCTCGCCGTCGTCCAAGATCAGGTCCACGTCGCCGATGGCGTCGAGCTCCCAGCCCCCTTCGAACAGCTCCTCTTCCGGAATGGCGGGGTGGGCGTTCCCGTCCTCCGACTCCTCTTCCGCGGCGGCCCCCGCTTCCGTCATGGACCGCTTGGCGGTGATGGCGTAGAGCGGCGAGCCGAGCGCTCCGATCAAGGCGCTCGCGGCGGGATGGGCGCTGATGCGTACGCCGACCTCCTTCCGCCGGATGTCGAGCGCCTTTTCCGTGCCGAGGAGGGCGCGGAGGACGAAGACGTAGGGCCCCGGCGCGAGGCGCTTCACGAGGCGGAAGCGGGTGTTGTCCAGGGAGCAGTAGTCGCCGATCTGGGAAATGGAGGCGCAGAGCAGGGTGAAGTGGCGCTCGTCGCGGACTCCCGAAAGCCGACGCAGGCGCTTGATGCCTTCCTTCGACGCGAGGGAGCACGCGATGCCCCAGCTCGTGTCCGTCGGCAGCGCGACCAGGCCTCCCTCCGCGAGCTTCTTCGCGGCGCGACCGAGGATCCGGTCATCGATGTTGTCCGCGACGATGTATTCGATCATGTCCCCAGTATAGCCTATCCCGCTCCGCGGGAGGAGGCGCTGCTGCGGAAGCCGGCTCCGTGCTATGATCCTCCGAGAAAGTGGAGGGCCGCCCATGAAAGAAGCGATCGCCGGGCTTTTCGCCGCCGTCGTCGTCGTCCCCATGCTGATCGTCTCCCAGTTTGCCTTCGCCTCGCGCACGTGGCTCTTGGACGGGAATTTCTATCGCTCCGTCACCGCCGACGAGCGCCTCTACGAGGGCTGGGAGGCCGGCGCCGCGCGGGCCCTCGTGGCCGAGGCCGCCGAGGAAGGCTTCGACCTGAACTCCGCGGCCGCGGAGTCCGCGTTGGCCGCCTCCTACAAGGACGCGGAGCTCGCGCGCCTCGTTTCCTCCTTCGCGGGGGACACCGTCGACCGCGTCCGGAACCTGGAGGTCGGCGCGGAAACCGACCTGGACTTCCGCGGCCTCAAGGCCGACGTGCGGGGCCGGCTCGCGGTCTTCGCCGCCTCGTACGCGGCCGCCGTGCCGACGGGGAGCCCCGCCTCCGACCGCGACCTCACGGTGCGGCCGGCGGGCGCGGATCGCGAAAGGTGGACCGCCCTCTTCTCCGCGAAGCTGGGGGCCGCCCTCGACGCCGCGCCCGACCTGGTTCCGATCGAGCCTCCGCCCTCGGCCGAGCGGCGGCTGCCGGTCCTCCGCGGCGGATCGACCGTCGGCTCGGCCCTGACCGGCTCCATCTACGGCTTCGGCGCCGTCGCGGTCCTCTTCTGGTTCACCTGCTCCTTCCTGGCCCGCAGCCGTTGGCGCGACCGGTGCATCTGGCTCGGTTCCACGCTCGGCTTCGCCTCCTTCTTCCCCATCGCGGCCGGCGCGGTCCTCCTCATCGGCGCCTCGCCGCTCGCCGGCGCGGGCGGTACCTTCGTCGCGGAGCGGCTTTCCGGCGTCGTCGCGGAGGCGTTCCGGTCGGCGGGGAGCGACGCGAGCCGGATAGCCTCCGTGCTCGCCTCCGCCCTGTCGCGGGTCGGCCGGTCCTTCTTCG
>JAEXTK010000234.1 GCA_023406985.1 Spirochaetota bacterium
GCCGGAGCGGCTTCCGCGGTGTAGGACTCGATGTCGATTTCCTGGTCCTCTTCGCGGACGGACGCGTCGGTGACCACCTCTTCGGCGTTCTCGTCGTCGTTGAGCGTCTCGATGATCTTGAGGCCCGCCTCGTTATCCGCCTCGACGACGGCGTTGGCGATGATCTGGGTGAAGAGGGTGATGGCGCGGATGGCGTCGTCGTTTCCGGGAATCGGGTAATCGATGCCTTCGGGATTGCAGTTGGTATCGACGACGGCGACGATGGGGATGCCCATGCGCTGGGCTTCGGCGACCGCGATGGCTTCCTTGCGGGTGTCGATGATGAAGAGGATTCCGGGCGGGTCCTTCATCTCCTTGATGCCGCCGAGGTTCTTCTGCAGCTTGGCGCGCTCCTTGGCGAGCGAGGCGATTTCCTTCTTGGTCAGGTTCTCGAAGGTGCCGTCGACTTCCATTTTCTCAAGTTTCTTGAGGCGGAGCAAGGACTTCTTGATGGTGGTGAAGTTGGTGAGCATACCGCCGAGCCAGCGGTTGTTGACGTAGAACATGCCGCAGCGCTCGGCTTCCTTCTGGATAGCCTGCTGAGCCTGCTTCTTGGTGCCGACGAACAGGACGGTCTTGCCGGAGGAGACGGTTTTCCGTACGGCGTCGTACGCTTCCTTGATGGCCTGGATCGTCTTCTGGAGATCGATGATGTGGATGCCGTTGCGCTCCGCGAAGATGTACTTCTTCATGCGCGGATCCCAACGCTTGACCTGGTGGCCGAAGTGCACGCCCGATTCGAGCAGGCTCTTCATCGTAACTACTGCCAAAGTGTCCTCCTGCGCTCGACCCGGCCGGGGCCTCAGCTTGCCTCTGCGTACGACCGCCCACCGAGGGGCGGCGAAGCTGCGGAGACCGGCTGCGGAGAGGCGGATCGACGCCTTCCCTGTATCTCACCGGCGCGGAGAAACCCTCCGGACGGCGGAAAATATGAACGGCTAGAAGCCCGAATACGGATAGCCGTTCTCTCGTAACATGACATAAAAATCGTGCATTGGCAAGCCCACGATGGAGCTATACGACCCCTTGATCTCGGCGATGAAGCAGGCCGCCAACCCCTGGATGCGATACGCCCCCGCGACTCCCTGCCATTCTCCCGTTTCGAGGTACCAATCCAATTCGGCCTCGGAGAGGTCCGCGAAGCGGACATAGCTGAGGTTGGAACGACAATCGATCGATTTCTTCCGCCCGTTGTAGAGGGCGAGGGCGGTGACGACCTCATGCTCGCGACCCGAGAGCGCGATGAGCATCCTCCGCGCGTCCTCCTTGTCGTTCGGCTTTCCGTACACGTTCCCGTCCACGATGACGATCGTATCCGCGCCGAGAATCCACGGCGGAAGGCGTCCCTCCAACGTCTTCACGACCTCATCCACCTTGCGGCGGGCGATGGCCTCCGCCTGGGATCGAGGATCGAGTCCGGGGGTCATCTCCTCGCTCGCGCGGGAGGGCATGATGCTGAACGGTAGGCCGAGCAGACGGAAATAGTCCTGACGTCTGAGCGAGCCCGAAGCGAGAATGATAGGTTCCATTGTGTTGGCATAATCTCCGCCCCCGGCGAGCGTGTCAATTGGCCCTTCGTACCGCGCGGTCCGAATCGCGGCGTCTTGACAGGGGCGGAGGGATCGGGTACGTTTGGCGTATCAGAGAGATTAGCTCATCTGGATAGAGCGTCAGCCTCCGGAGCTGAAGGTGGTGGGTTCGAGTCCCGCATCTCTCAAACCTGGCCAAACGGAAAGGGCTGCCTACGAACGCGTCGTAGGCAGCCCTTTCCGTTTTCAGGCTAGCGCCGTTATTTCTTCGGGGCTTCCTTGCCGTTCGCCTGCACGTTGTACTTGCGAAGCTGGCCCAGCACGTCCTGGGCGCGCGCCTGGACCGGGCGGATATAGTTGCCGTTGCTCGCGATGCGTACGATGGTCCTGATCGTAAACGGATCCTTGATGCCGCCGTTCTGGTCCGCGATCTTCACGTAGGCATCGAGCGCGGAAAGGGCCAACGCGTTGTCGGGGGCGAGGATGTCGAAGCGCGTGGCCACCCAGGAGATGGTATTCACCACTTCGTCGTTCTCGTTGAGTCCGATCTTGGCGAGGGACTTGATGGCCTCGGTGAGCACCATGGGCTCGTTTTCGGCGAGCATGACGCGGATCAAGGTGTTCTTGGCCTGCTCGCCGCCCAACTTGCCGAGGGACTCGCACGCCTTCATGCGGACGTCCGGGTAGTTGTTGACGATCCGTCCGGTTCCGCCCTCGCGGCTCTTGTTGACGATGCCTTCCAAGGCCATGTACTCGAGCGCGCGCTGGATCTCCTCTCCGCCGCGGCCGGCCTCTATCGCGTCGTTGACGTATTCGAGCGCGACGAATTTCATATCGCGGTTATCGGTGCGCGATTGCTCGCGGATCACCATCATTTCGACCGATTCCTGGAGGTACGATTCCTCCACCGACAGCTCTTTCGTGCCGCCGCTCCCGGCCGCTCCGGCGGATTGCGCCGATACCATGGCCGGTATCGCGGCGACCGCCGCGAACAACGCGAGCACCCGTCTATCCACTTTCATGATTCCTCCCGGTATGCCGACCTTCCGGCATCAGTTTACTATTTTCCAGCCGTTCGCCGTCTTTTCGAGATCGTAGAGGCGGAGCCTTTCTCCCTTCGCGTTGACGGTAAACGCTTTTACCCGATTTTGTCCTATGAATTCAATGTCGTCGACCCGATCGTTGGCCCGCGAGGGAACGACGACGTAGGTGAAATAGTCCCCCAAGGTCCGCAGCGTGATCTGCTGCTTCTTGAGCACGTTGAATTCCGAGACGCGCTTGAGGAACGCCTCGTCGCTGAGCGCCTCCCGATACCCGCGCCCGAGGTACGACACCCACGCATCGAAATCTCTATCACGGATGATGCCGTTTATCTTCTCGATGAGCATCTGGACGTCGGTTTTCGTCGAATCGAATACCTCGCGCGGTATGGTCGTCGGGTCGAAGGACTCCGCCTCCGGCTCGTCCGCTTCCGGCTCGGCCGCCGGCACCTCCGGCATATCCCGGATGACTTCCTCCTCGGGCGGCGCCTCCAAGGCCGGCTCTTCCGCTTGAATGGCAGGGGTCTCCTGCGCGGTCGGCGACCCGGCGCAGGATACGGACGCGAAGCACAGCATGCTACCCAGCACGAAGCAGATGAACC
The DNA here is from genome assembly GCA_023406985.1 of Spirochaetota bacterium. Lineage (GTDB taxonomy): Bacteria > Spirochaetota > Spirochaetia > Treponematales > Breznakiellaceae > JAEXTK01. The sequence continues at coordinate 3,211 of JAEXTK010000234.1, forward strand.
GTGTCATATGTACCTATTGTATTCGAGGGTCGCCCGCTCCGTCAAACTCATTGGAGTTTTTTGGTCTTTCCGCGGCTTGACCCGCATCGACTGGTCGACTATGTTCGGATCATGTTACGCGCCGCGTTTCCCGGGTCGTTCGATCCACCCACCTTCGGTCACCTCAATGTCGTGGAGCGGGCCAGTTCGATCTTCGATGAGTTGTTGATCGTCGTCGCGGTCAATCGACAGAAGGAGTATCTCTTTTCACCGGAAGAACGTATGGAGGTGATGCGGGACCTCGTTCGGCCCTGGCCCAACGTAAAGGTGGCCCTCTGCGAGACGCTCATCGTCGATTTCCTACATGAACGGGATATCCGGGTGCTCGTGCGCGGAGTTCGCGGCGTCACCGATTTTACCTACGAATTCGACCTTTCCATGATGAACAAGAGCCTCAATCCTTCCATTGAGACCATCTTCATGACGACGGACCCCCGCTACTTCGTGCTCCGGTCCTCGGCGATCAAGGAACTGGCCTCATTCGGCGGCGATATCTCGGCGATGGTTCCGGAAAGGGTCGCCGCCATGCTCAAAGCGAAGTTTCCCCTACGGTCCTGACTCTTCGTCGTCGATGTCCTTGACAACCGCCGACGCTTCCGGTAGATTGTGTCAAACTCTACCGGCAATACGACAGAAGCGAGGTTGATAATATGGCCGTACCCAAGTTTAAGACGTCGAAGGCTCGAACCAGACGTCGACAGTCCCTCAATATGAAGCTCGTCGCCCCGACCTTGGTCGAGTGCGGCAACTGCGGTAACCGCATCCTCCTGCATCGGGTCTGTCCGAAGTGCGGCTTCTATCGCGGCAAGCAAGTCGTCGAGCCCAAAGCCAAGGCGTAAACCCCACTCCCAAGGAGAAGAGCAACCATGGACGAGCTTTTCCAGAAGATGAAGAAACTGATCGCCGACAAGCTGGAGATCGAAGAGAGCAAGATCAGCCTCGACGCTTCGTTCCGCCAGGATCTCGGCGCCGACAGCCTCGACACGTACGAGCTCGTGTACGCCATCGAAGAGGAGATGGGCATTTCCATCCCCGACGAGAAGGCGAACGAGTTCGAGACCGTGCGCGACGCTTACGAGTACATCAAGTCCCAGCAGAAGTAGTTCCATGAAGGAACGCGGTATCGCCATAGGCGCCGCGGTCCGTACAGCGCCGGCCATCGAAGACCGGCGCAGAAAGGAACTCGCGGCCTTCCAGAAGTCCGCAGCGATCAGGTTCAGGAGCCCCGAGCTTCTGAACCTTTCTTTCATACACCGGTCCGCCTCGAACGAAAACATAGCCAAAGCGAATAATGAACGCCTCGAATTCCTCGGCGACGCGATACTCGGCGCCGTGACCGCGGATATCCTGTTCGGTCGCCTCGCGGATAGGAGCGAGGGGGACCTGGCCAAGGTGAAGTCCGTCGTGGTGTCCGAAGAGAGCCTCGCGGGCATCGCCCTCGAGCTCCGTATCGACACCCTGCTCGTCTTGGGCAAGGGGGAGGATTCTTCCGGCGGCCGCATGAAGAAGGCCATCCTCGCCGATGCCATGGAAGCGTTGATCGGGGCCTATTACCTGGATTCCGGGTTCGATGCGGCGTACGAATTCGTGCACCGCTTCATGAAGCGCGAGATAGAGAACGTGCTCACCGACCGGTACCGAAGGGACTACAAGACCCTCCTGCAAGAATTGACCCAGCGCCTCTACCGTTCGTATCCGGCCTACCGCTTGCTCAAGCGTTCAGGGCCGGACCACGACCGGGTCTTTTGGATGGAGGTGATCGTGGCGGAGAAGACCTTCGGCCCCGGCAGCGGCCGGAACAAGAAGGACGCCGAGCAGTCGGCGGCCCGGGCCGCCTACGAGGCCCTCACCGCGGGCGGGGCCCCGGCAGCAGGCGAAGGGGCCTGACCGGCCTACCGCCTGGCCGTTTCCCTTCGGCCGCGGAAGCCGTACGGCGGCCGCGGGCTCGTCCGACCCCGCGCATCGCGGAAATCAGGCACCGCCGCCTTCCCGCCGTTCCTCGAGTCTCCGGACGACGGTGAGGAGCCGGTCCTTTTGGTTCATCTCCGGATCGTCGAGCACCGTCTCCAAGAGCTCCTTGAGCAGTATCCCCATGCGGGGACCACGCGGTATACCGATCGCCGCCAGATCCTCACCCGATACGGCGAGGTCCCGGATGGAGAGGGCCTTTCCCGCCGCGAGCACGCGATCCACGCGGTCGGCGAGGGGGGCTCCGGCTTCCGGCGGCGGTAGCGCGCCGGTGGTCCCGTAGGTATCCGCCCTCCGGAGCGCGTAGGCATCGGCGAGATGGTCGATGCCGACCCGCGCGACGAAGCGGCGGACGGCGGCGTCGGTCCAGGTCTCCTCGTAGTGGAACATGTGTACGGCGATGAGGTGCACGACCGCGTCGATGGTCGCGGTCGGATAGCGTAGGCGCGTCAAAAGGTCGCGGGCGAGCCGCGCCGATTCCTCTTCATGCCGGTAGAACGTCCATACCCCGTCCGGTCCCATCGCGCGGACCAGTGGCTTCCCGATGTCGTGGAAGAGGGCCGCGAGCCGCACGATCGGCCGCTCGCGGGGCGCGCCGTCGCAGGACAGGAGCAGGTGGTCCAGCACGTCGAACCGGTGGAAGCCCTTCTGTTCCACGCCCCGGCAGGCGGCGAGCTCGGGGAGGATGAGCGTGAGCAGGCCCGTCTCTTCCATGACGCGGAAGCTCAGGGACGGCTGCGCGGCGGCGAGCGTCTTGTCGAGCTCGTCGCGGATGCGCTCCACCGCCACCATCGCCGTCTTGGACAGGGCGAGCGGGATGGCCCGCAGGGTCGCCGGATCGAGACGGAAGTTGAGTTGGGCCATGAAGCGCGTGGCCCTGAGCGGCCTCAGGCCGTCTTCCCCGAAACGCTCGGCGGGATCCCCTACGCACCTGATGAGTCGCGCGCGGATGTCCCGCTCGCCCCCGAAGGGATCCACGATCTTGCCGCCCGGTAGTTCCACGGCGATGGCGTTCATGGTGAAATCGCGGCGCGAGAGGTCCTCCTCTATGGTCGCGGCGAAGCTCACGGCGTCCGGGCGCCGACCGTCGCTATACCCCGACTCCGTGCGGAACGTCGTCGTCTCGATCGGCCGTCCCTTGTAGTGGATCGTCACGGTTCCGTGCTTGATGCCGGTCGGGATGACGCGTCTGAAGAGCCGCATGACTTCTTCGGGCGTCGCGTCCGTCGCGAGGTCCCAGTCTTCGGGAGCCTCGCCGCGGAGAGTATCGCGGACGGCGCCGCCGACGAGATAGGCCTTCTTCCCTCCGGAAGCGAAGATTGAGGCGATTTCCTTCAGAAGCGGATGTACGCGCACGTTGCCCATGATGGGGCACTATAGTACAATCCGGCCGATCCGTGGAAGGGAGGCGATATGCGGGGCGCGGCGTTCATCGGCGGTGAGGGACCTGATCCGCAATCGGGAAGGGCCGCGCTCGGCCCCGTGGATCTCATCGTCGCGGCGGATTCCGGACTCATGGCCGTGGAAGAATGGGGTCTGGAATGCGATTGGATCGTCGGGGACATGGATTCCCTGGACGATCGGGGCCGGCTCTCCCATTACCCCGCCGACCGGGTCATATCGTACCCCGAAGACAAGGATTACACCGATACCGAACTCGCGGTCGCCCTCCTGCGCGAGAAGGGCTGCGATGACATCGTCCTCGTGGGCGGGGGAGGCGGACGGCTCGATCACTCATTGGCGCTCGCCGCCCTATTCGAGCGCGATTCGGTTCCCCGGCGCTGGATCACCGCGCGGGAAGACGTCCGGTGCATCGAGGCCGGAGCCGCTGCCGGAGGCGAAGGCGATGGAGGGGCCGCGCTGCGCGTATCCATCCCGCCGCTCTCGCTCGTTTCGGTCTTTCCGATGGGATCGGGCCCCTGGAGGGCCCGAAGCGAGGGGCTCAAATGGCCGCTCGACGACCTGCCCTGGAAGCGGGGCTTTTTCGGCATCAGCAACGTATCCGTCACGGGCACGTTCTCCATCAGCGCGGCCGCGGGCCGCTTCCTCGTGGTGTTGCCCCTCGTTCCCTCCTGAGGGATCGGGCGGTCCCGCTTCAGTCTGCGGCGAATGCCGCCGCGAGCCGATCCTTCGTGACGAGGGGATTCTCCACGAGGACCCGCTTCCCCGCGAGGAGTTCGGCGACGCCGATCTCGCGGGGATACCGCGGAATGAGGTGCCAGTGCAGATGGTCGATGGAAGCGCCGGCGACCAAGCCCATGTTGCAGCCGATGTTGTATCCGGCGGGGCGGTATTCCCGATCCAGCACGCGGAGCGCCTTGTCAATGACCGAGTTCATGGCCGACCGTTCTTCCGCCCCTAACTCGCGGAGATCGAGGACGTGCCGTTCGGGGAAGACGAGGAGATGGCCGGGGTTGTACGGGTAGAGGTTGAGGCTCACGATGAAGCCCTCCGCGCGGTACACGGAGAGGTCCACGACCGCGTCGCTGCCGTCCTTGACCAGGCAGAGGATGCAGCCTTCCGGCTTTTCCGCCCGCAAATAGACGAGTTTTTCGAAGTTGAAGAAGTAATCCATTATTCGTCCAAGGCCTTCAGCATTTCGGGTATCCCGGCGCCGGAAGCGGATTCGATCGCCAGGTACTTCAGCAGTATCGGGTGCTTTTCCAACAATTCACCGTACCGTTCGAGCTCTTCGTAGCGGAGACGGGCGCGCACGTCCGCACCGGCGGCTTCCGATGCGGCCGCGGCGATGATGGAACGCCGCCGCTGTAGGAAGTAATCATACAGGCCCTTGGCCGTGCGGTAGAGGGCAAGATCGGGGAAGCGCGCCGTCTTAATGACGCAGGCGACCGATTCCGCGTCGGGAAAGGCGCGCTCGATATCCGCGAGCAACCGCGGCGTCGACCCCGAGGTGAGTATCCGATCGAGCTCGGCGGGATCCTCAGCGTACGCGCGCAAACGCCGCGCGACGAAGTCGGCCATTTCCGCCGCCGTCCGCTCTTCCCAGGCGTCCAGGGCGGCCTGGTCGGCGATGGCCCGTTCGGCGACGAGGATCGGGAGCGATTCCGGCTTGGTGGTGAAGGAGAGCTTTCCGACGACTTCATAGGAAAAATCGGTCGTTGAACCCGTCATGGTCGCGTAGACATCGGCCGACGGTAGGGCCCCCGTAACGGCGATGTCCCGTTCCACCGAGTCGATGCGGAACACGACGACGGTCGCGTTCGTCGGCAATAGCCGTTCCCAGGCCCAACGGAACCGGCCGCCGCGGATCACGTCGGCGTCGACGCCGCTCGTCTTGGATCTGAGTACGCCGTATGCGGCGGGGGGGACGACGTACTGGACCCACCCGACGAGGAATACCGCGACGGAGACGATGACGAGCAGGAAGAATGCGACGACCGATTTCCTCATAGGACCTTCCTGGAGTAATATACTTCTATGATAAACCGAAGGGTCGGCATCCATCCAGTCCCGAGGGATCGGCGCCGCGCATGATCGAGAAACCCGAAGGCAAACCGCTGATCCTCCTCCTCGTCAAACGCGCCGTCCTTTTCCTCTTCGCCCTCTGTCTGCTCTGCATCTTCCTCTACGGCATCGGAACCTTGCAAGAATTTCTCGATTCTACCCAGACCGCCCTGCTTCGCGCGGCGTCGGGACTCGGACTGCTCCTCGGAATCGGCGCCGCCTACGGCATCGCCCTCGATATCGGTTCCGCCGTCGCCTACAAGTCGTCCCGGTTCCTGTTCGGCGCGTTCTTCTATTTTATTCTCTCCGCGATCGGCTTGCTCGTAGCCGCCCTCGCGTCGTTCATCCTCGTCATCATCTCGGGTAACCGCGGCCTGTAGACGGCCGGACGGGCCCCGCCGCATTGACGCTTGAGCGGGGCACCGCGTACTATGCGACAATTATGGAAGAAATGCGGCTTTTCGGAATCCGCGGCGCGATCCGCTGCGAGAATACGGCGGAGGATATCACCCGCCGCGTGGTTCAGCTGTACGATGAAAGCCTCGCGCGCAACGCGCTTTCGGAAGAAAACATCGTCTCCTTGGTGTTCTCGGTGACGAAGGATCTCACCGCGCTCAACCCCGCGGCGGCGCTCCGCGCGGGAGGACGCGCGGCCAAGCTGTCCTTGTTTTCGGTAGCGGAGGCGGACGTCTCCGGGAGCCTACCCGGGGTGATCCGTATCCTCATGCATTGCTATTTACCCCAAGGCGCTTCGCTCCGTCATACGTACCTCAACGGGGCGGAAGTGTTGCGTCCGGATCGGGCTCTCCCCGCGCGGAAAAGCGGCGACGGCGCTTGACCAAGAGGGGGCGTTCCGGTATAGTGCCCCTCGTTCGATACGCCATCTTAGCTCAGTCGGCTAGAGCGCGTGACTTGTAATCTCGAGGTCCCCGGTTCGACTCCGGGAGATGGCTTAACCGCAATCGGGATGGCGCGGCGAACAAGACAGCGAGTAGGGGAGATTCCCGAGTGGTCAAAGGGGGCAGACTGTAAATCTGTTGGCTCCGCCTTCGAAGGTTCGAATCCTTCTCTCCCCAGAAAGCCTTCCCGTCTACGGGAAGGCTTTTTTGTTTCCGTTGGAGGAACGAATGAGCGAGCGCTTCTACGCGAAAGGCTTACGCTTCGCCTGCACGCGCTGCAACGCCTGCTGCAGGCACGATCCCGGCTTCGTCTTCCTCAGGCGGAGCGATGCCGATGCCCTGGCGGCCCGTCTCGGGTTGGGCTATAGTGAATTCGTCGAAACGTACTGCCGCTGGGTACCCGTGGGCGGCGGCGTGGAGCACTTATCCCTCAAGGAGCGATCGAATTATGATTGTATCCTTTGGGGGGCTCACGGTTGTTCCGTATACGAGGATCGCCCGCTGCAATGCCGAACCTTTCCGTTTTGGGCTTCGGCCGTCCGTTCGCGCGAAGCGTGGGACGCGACCGCCGCCGACTGTCCCGGCATAGGCCAGGGCCCCGTGCACGGCGCCGATGAGATAGAAGCCCAGCTCGCCGCCGGCGAGGCGGAGCCGATCATCACCCGCGGACGCGTCCGCGGATAGGAGCTTCCATGCGGATTCGCTTCTGGGGTGTTCGGGGGTCCTTGCCGACCCCGCTTTCGTCAGCGCAGGTGCGGAGCAAGATATCCGCCACGCTCGAGAGGCTGACCCCGGCCGATTTGGAGAGCCCCGAGACCCGGGAGCGCTTCCTCGCGAATCTACCGCCTTGGATATTCGGAACGGTGGGGGGGAACACCCCCTGCGTCGAGGTCCGCACGGAGGAGAACAAAGTCATCATCTTGGACGCGGGATCGGGGATCAGGGAACTCGGCCTCGCCCTTGCCAAAGAGCGGCCGCGGCCCGACTCCTTTACGCTCCTGTTCTCGCATCTCCATTGGGATCATATACAGGGGCTTCCGTTTTTCGGACCGGCATACGATCCTTCGGCGCGCATCGATTTCTACGCGCCGATCCCGAATTTCGAGGCCGCCCTTCGCGAACAGATGAAGGCGCCCTTCTTTCCCGTTCCCATGGACGTCATGGGCGCGAAGAAGCGCTTCTATGAGCTCGATTCCGCCCTGCGATTGGAGGGCGCCACGATCAACTGGCGACGCATGAACCATCCCGGCTCCTCCTTCGCCTATGCGGTGTCGGAGGGGTTGAAGCGATTCGTGTACGCGACCGATACCGAGCTGTCTTCCGACGACTTCCTCCGCAAAGACGAAAACGCGGCCTTTTTCGGGGGCGCCGATCTGTTGGTCCTCGACTCGCAATATACGCTCGGCGAGGCTATCGAGAAGTATAGCTGGGGGCATACCGCCTTCAGCCTCGCGGCGGATTTCGCATCCAATTGGGGTATACGTAAACTCGTGCTGTTTCATCATGACCCGACGTACGACGATCGCAAACTCCACGGCATCCTCCAGTCCGCGCATTGGTACATCGACCACATGTCCATCAAGGGAGTCGAGGTCATGCTCGCCACGGAAGGCACGGAGATAACGCTTTAGATGAACGAAAGCGCCGCGGATCGGCTGTCCTTGGACGTCCAAGAACTATCGTTGCTGTATGCGCGCCTCAAGCGGGACGAGGACGCTCTGACGATGGCCGAGCGGGGCCTCCTGCGCAAGCTCGAAGCCTTCCTCTACGGTTACCTGTCCATCGAAACCCTTGAGGCCCTGGTCGGAGGGAAGGTCGGACGATGAAACGTATCTTCCTTTTGTGCGCGCCGCTCCTCATCATGGCCATTTTTTCCGCGGCGGCGGACGTTCCGCCCCCGGGCGTGTCGCTCGCGGTTCCCGGCGCGCTCGCGGGCGCGTCGTTCGCGGAGCCATCCTTCCTTTTCGGCGAGGATCCCCGAGCGGCGGCTTGGAATCCCGCGGCCGCCTCCGACCGCGAACTCCCCGTCTTCGGCGTCGCCGCCGACCTCGCATTTCCGGCCGGGGCGGGCGCGGGCGCGGGAGGCCGCGCGGTCCTCTCGGCATCCATCCCGACTTCATTCGGTACGGGATGGGTGATAGCGGACGGCGTCATCGCCGGCGATAGCCTCCGGTCCTGGGCCGCGCCCTCCGGCGCATCGTTCGCCGCGGGACTCTCCAAGCGCGTCGCCGATCGGTTGGCCGTGGGCTTGGGAGCGGGGGCCGCGACCGCGGATATCGAAGGTCGGGGATGGACGATGGGCGTTTCCCTCGGCGCCGAGCTTTCGTTCCCCGATATCGCGCCCGCGGGCAGCGACCTCTCGTTCGCGCTCCTCGCCCTGGGGCCCGCGCTCGGAGACGGCCCCGCTCGCGATCCCCTGATCGCGGCGACCCCGATAGTCGCATGGCGATCGCGCTTCGTGGAGAACGAGAAATTCTCCCTTTCCGTCGGGGCGCTCTTGGCGGCGCCTTCAGCTTCCGACCTCGCGATCGCGGCCGGGGCCACGTTCTCCATCGGCCGGTATCTCGGCCTCGGCCTCGGCTGGCGTTGGTCCGCTCAAGAAGCCGCGGCGTGGGCAGAGGACGGCATGGACGCCGACGAATACGCGTTCAGGACGTTTCCCGCCATCTCCGTCACCTTCAGCGGCAGTTCGCTCGTGCGCTTGGGCGATTACGGTACGGTTCTCGCGGGTTCGGTCAGGCCCGCGGGGAGCGGGACCGCGGTGGTTTCCCCTTCGGCGGTATTTTCGCGGGGACAGCGGGACACGCAGGGACCCGAGGTTTCCGTCGAGCTCGGATCGAAGTCGCCGTACTCACCCCGTCTCGTCGACTCCCTTACCTTTCCCCTCGACATCCGGGACGCGTCGCGGATCGTGGAATGGAAGGCGATGGTCTACGGACCGGACGGAGCGCCCGTCTTCGATATCGGCGATTCGTTGGCCGCTACCGGGCCGCAGGGTATCCTGCGAGGACTCGCGGCGAGGAAGCGGAGCGTGAAGGCTCCGACCGCGTTCACGGTGCCGGTTTCGGCCGTGAGCGCGGATGGCGAGTACCGGATCCGCGCCTGGGCGCGGGACGAACACGGCAACGTCGGCAACGCGACCGAACGCTCCTTCTCCATGGACGGAAGCGCGCCGATAGCGGAGGCGCGCGTGGAGGGTAGCGCCGTCTTCACCCCGAACGGCGACGGCCTGCGGGATACGTTGCGGATCGTTCAGGAGGGCGACGCGGAGGCCCTTTGGACAGGGACCTTCCGGTCTTCCGCGGGAACGATCGTCCGTACGCTCCGCTGGACCGACGGTCCTCCCGGTTCATTCGCCTGGGACGGCAGGACGGATACCGGCGAAAGCGTCAGCGACGGAACCTACGAATACACGCTCGAATCGACCGACGGCGCGGGGAATCACGGAAGCGCGCGGATCGCCGGCATCGTGGTGGACGCGGAATCGACGCCGCTCGGCCTCAGCCTGGACGGTAGGGCCTTGTCCACGGATCGGGACGCGACGATCACCTCCGTTTCGCTCGGGATACGGGCTCCGCGGGCGCGGGGGTTGGCGTCGTGGACCATCAGCGTCGTCGGAGAGGGCGAGAAACCGCTGCGGACCTGGGCCGGTTCCGCCGAACGGCTCGATGTCCTTCCTACGACCATCAGGTTCGATGGACGTTCCCGAACGGGAGATCCGATCCCGGACGGCCGCTACCGATTCATCGTCGACCTGACCTACACGAACGGAAATACGCCGCAGGCGACGAGTCCCGCGTTCGTCGTGGACTCCAAGAAGCCGAGCGGCCGCCTCCGCGCCTCCGCGGCCGTGCTCATCCCGGATCGCGGCGATCGGGTACGGCTTTTCCACACCCTTTCCGCCGGCGCGAAATGGCAGGGCGTCATCAGGAACGAGCGTGACGAGGTCGTCCTCTCCATCCTGCTCGGCGAGGAAACGGAGGGCGTCACAGAGTGGAACGGACTCGACGCCGAGGGCCGTCCGGTCCCCGACGGCCGTTATCGGTACGTCGCCGAAGGCGTGAGCGCGGTCGGCCTCTCCGGTTCCACGCAGCCCGTTTCCATCCGGCTCGAGTCGGCGCCCTTCGCCGCGACGGTCGTCGCGGACCGCGCCGTCTTTTCCGCGAAAGCCGGGGACGGTAGGGTGCGCTTCCGGCTCAAGACCGAGCGCGGCGACCGCGTCGTTTCCTACCGGCTGGAAGTGAGGAATACCGCGTCCCGCTCGGTCGTGCGGCAGTTCGAGGGCATCGCGGTGCTACCAGCCGCCCTGGCCTGGGACGGCCGCGATGAATTCGGGTCCGTCGCCCCCGACGGGGACTACGTCGCCGGCCTGTCGGTCCTGTTCGACGGGGGGGCTCGGGTCTCCGCGGAATCCGCGGCGTTCTCCCTGGACTCCACCCCGCCGCGCGCCGTCGTCGGCCTCGGGCAATCCGTTTTCTCCCCGAACGGAGACGGCGTGCTGGATACGGTCCTCGTGACGCAGCGCGGAGCCGAGGGTTCAGGACTCTGGACCGGCGCGGTGCTCGACGGCCGCGGAGAAATCATCCGGACGTACTCGTGGAAGGGCCTGCCTTCGGAGACGTTCTCGTGGAACGGCCGGGACGAGGACGGCGCGCTCTTCGTCGACGGGGACTACCGGTATCGGCTTTCTTCCGTCGACCCGGCGGGGAACGCCTTCAGCGCGGAGACCCCGATTTTCCGTCTCGATGCCCGTATCCCTTCCGGCACGCTGGCGGTGGATAAGCGTTCGTTCTCCCCGAACGGAGACGGTTTCGCCGATTCCTTGCTGGTGCGCCTCGGAACGGCCTTCGTCGACGGGCTCGCGTCGTGGTCCGTGGATATCGTGGATGCGTCGGGGAAGGCCGCTCATCGCCTGGCCGATTCGGGAGCTCCTTCCCCGCGGTCGTCTCCTCCCGCTGAAATCCGATGGCAGGGGAACGTAGCCGAAGGGACGCGCGCGGCCGACGGAACGTATCGGGCGGTAGCCGAGCTCCGATACGCGAAAGGCGATCTGTTGCGCTTGGAGAGCGCGCCCTTCTTGATCGACACGACGCCTCCGGCCGTGACGACGGAATTCAAGCCCTTGCCGTTCTCTCCCGACGGCGACGGCGAGGCGGACGAGCTCTTCATATCCATCCGCGCTAAGGACGCGAGCGATATCGCCGGTTGGGTCCTGACCATATTGGATCCCGCCGGCTACCCTTTCACGACTTTTACGGGGAAGTCCCTCCCCGACGGTCCCTTCGCGTGGGACGGCAGCGATCTCCAGGGGCAGCTCGTGGAAGCCGCCCAGGATTATTCGTACGAACTGATCGTCCGCGACGCCCTCGCGAACGTCTGGAAGGGGTCGGGGTCCCTTCCCGTGGACGTTTTCGTGCTCCGTGACGGCGATAGGCTCAAGATCCGCGTTTCCTCCATAGAGTTTGCGCCTTCTTCCGCCGCCCTTTCGTCGGGCGATCCCAAGACGGTCGCGAAGAATGAGGCGGTGCTCGATAGGATCGCGACCGTCCTCTCGCGCTTCCCGACGTACCGGATTCGGGTGGAGGGCCATGCGGTTAACCTTTCGGGCACCGAACGCGAAGAGCGGACCGAACTGGCGGAACTTTCCTTGTCGCGGGCCAGGACGGTCTTGGAGGCCTTGGCGGCCCGCGGGGTCGATCGTTCCCGCTTGGAGGCCCGCGGACTCGGCGGCCGCGAGCCGATCGTCCCCCATGGGGATACCGCGGGCCGATGGCGCAACCGCCGCGTCGAGTTCATACTGGTGAGGTGATCATGCCGCGCATCGTGTCTTCGACTCTCAAAGTCATCTCCGCCTGTTTCGCGGCCCTGCTGGGCTTGGCCGCGGCAGTCTTTTTGCTCGTGCTGTATCTGGAATCCCCGCCCGCCTTCGTCGCGGAAATTCCGTCCGCGGCAGCGGACGGCGTACGCATCTCGATAGACGGGTCGGGCGAGTGCGAGCTCAGAAGCGGGGAGTCGGCTTCCTCGGCGGGTAATAGGCTCAAGTCCGCCGGCCTCATTCGATCGGAACTCCTTTGGACCCTCGTGGCCCGGCTCGACCCCGATCCGGTAAAGGCCGGCACCTATCGCCTCGACCCGCCGCTCTCCATGTTCGCCATACGCGATATCCTGGTGTCGGGTCGGCAACTCCTCGTACGCGTCACCGTCCCCGAGGGGTTCACGCTCCGGAAGACCGCCGCCGCCCTGGAGAGCGCGGGGATAACCGCGGCGAGCGACTTCCTGGCCGCGGCATCCTCTCCCGAACTGCTCAAGGCCTTCGGCATACCGGTCGCCACTTTCGAGGGGTACCTCTATCCCGATACCTATTTCTTCCCGCGGAACTTTCCGGCGGCGCAGGTGGTCCGGAAGATGGCCGACACGTTTTTCCGCAGGCTCGGCGAACTCGCGCCCGAATCGAAAAGCATGGGAAGCGACGAGCTCTTCCGGCGCGTGGTGATCGCTTCCATCGTGGAGCGGGAGTACCGCGCCGCCGACGAGGCGCCGCTCATGGCGGGGGTCTTCTTCAATCGGCTCCGAATCGGCATGGCGCTCCAATCCTGCGCGACCGTGGAATACGTGATCACCGAGATCCAGGGGAAGCCGCATCCCGAGGTCCTCTACAACCGGGATATCGCGATACCCCATCCGTACAACACCTACGTGAACGCGGGGTTGCCTCCGGGGCCCATCTCCGCCCCCGGCTCGGTGGCATTGGCGGCCGCGTTCAAGCCGACCAAGACGGATTTCCTCTATTTTCGGCTCGTGGACCCCGCCGAAGGGCGCCATCGATTCTCGAAGACGCTCGATGAGCACGTAGAGGCCGGCGTCATCTACCTGAAACGCGGTTCGTCCAGCAAATGAGCCTGATCTCCGAAGTTACCATACAGGAAGTCAATGCCCGCGCCGACGCTTTGGCGGTGATCGGCGACTACGTACGGCTCGACAAGAAGGGCGGCCGATACTGGGGGCTCTGTCCCTTCCATAACGAGAAGACTCCCTCCTTTTCGGTGGAACCCGACCGGAAATTCTATTATTGCTTCGGCTGCGGCAAGGGCGGCGGGTTGGTCAACTTCGTCATGGAGCTGGAGAAGCTCTCCTTCCCCGAAGCGATCGAATTCCTCGCGAAGAAACTCGGGATAGAGGTCCAGTACGAGGGCGGCGCCGCCGTTCGGCGAGAGGACGGCGCCGCCGAGCGAACCGAGCGGCTCTTGGAGCTGTACGCGCGGGTCGCCGGAAGCTATCACCACATACTCGTGAAAACCGAAAGCGGCGGCTTCGCGCGCGAATACCTCGCTTCCCGCGCGGTCGCCGAAGAGACGGCGGCGCGTTTCCGCCTGGGCTACGCGCCTCAGGACCGGCAGTGGCTCCACCGCTTCCTCTCAAAAAAGGGCTATTCGGACGATTTCCTCGCCGAAAGCGGCCTGTTCTCCAAGAAACACCCGCGGTCGTCCTTCTTCGCCGATCGACTCATCTTTCCCATCGCGGATCGGCGCGGCCGGACCGTGGCCTTCGGCGCGCGCCTGCTTCACGGCGAGGGGCCCAAGTACCTCAACTCGGCGGAATCGGAGATCTTCAAAAAGGGCGAGAACCTTTTCGCGCTTGACCTTGCGCTCCCGGAAATTCGAAAAACCAAGGAAGCCTATATCTGTGAAGGATATATGGACGTCATTGCCCTCCATCAGGCCGGCGTCACCACCGCCGTCGCCCCGCTCGGCACCGCCTTCACCGAAGAACAGGCGAAGTTGCTCCGCCGCTGGACGGAGCGCGTTTTCCTCGTTTTCGATTCCGACGAGGCGGGGAAAAACGCCGCGGTGAAGGGCATCCTGACCTGCCGGAAGGTCGCGCTCCCCTGCGCCGTCGTCACGGTGGAGGGGGGCAAGGACCCCGCGGATATTTTGCGGGACCGAGGGGCCGAGGCGTTGCAAAAGGCAGTGAAATGCTTTATAAATGACTTCGATTACCTCGTGGACCGTGCACGGGCCCTGTACGACATAACCGATTCCGAAGGCTTGGCTCACGCCGTAGCCTTTTTGTTCCCCTATATGGAGACCTTGGATTCCGAGGTTTCTCGGGACGCTTGCGTCGGCGCGATAGCCGACGCTTTCGGTGTCGATAGAGCAGCCGTTTCTGCCGATTTCTCGAGACGATCTGAGCCGAAGCGGGAATACCGAACGGCCAACGCCGCCCCGGCGCGGGCGGATATCAGGATGAACGATGAGCTCTTCCTGCTCCTCGCCGTCGTGGTGAACCGTGGTCTCTATCCGAAGCTACGGGCCTCCATTTCTCCGGAGGACATCGACGATCCGCGGGCGAAAGAGTTATTCGTGACCCTTGAGGAGTGTTTCAGAAACGAATCCACCGACATGGACGCCTTCCTCGGGCGGCTATCGGACGAAGATCTCAGGTCCTTCGTTCTCGCCCAAGGGGCGTCCGACAAGTTCTCGGGCAATCCCGAGCGGATGGTCGTGGATGGTATAAACAGGATCAAGCAAAAGAGTCTCCAGCGACGACGAGCCGAAATCTTGATACGGATACGGATCGCGCAGAAGGGACAGGGCGGCACAAGCAAAGAGCTGGAAGAGCTTGTCTCTGAGACGAAGCACATTGACGACGAACTAGCCAGGTTGAAGGATGTCCACGAATGACGGATTTGCAGCTTGATCCCGCGGTTGTGAAGCTGATCGAATACGCGAAAGAAAAGAAGACCCTTTCCTATGATGAACTCTCCGATTTCCTGCCCGAACACATCGTCAACACGGACAAGATCGACGCGGTCCTCGCCCTCCTTGAAGCCAACAACGTTCAGCTCATAGAGGAAGAGAACGCGGGAGAGGACGAGGCGGAGACGGTCCCGCGCAAGGATCAGGAGCCGGAGAAAAAGCGCCTGGTCTACAGCGACAAGGAAGCCTCCGTCGACGATCCCATCCGTCTCTATCTCCGTGAGATCGGAAAGGAAAACCTCCTCACCGCCGAGCAGGAAGTAGAACTCTCCAAGCAAATGGAAGAGGGCGAGAACATCATCAAGCGCGTGATCAAGAAATCGGGGATGATCATCCCCGAATTCTATTCCATCGCGCAGCGGGCCTTTTCCAAGAAAGACCCGCGGGAGATGAACCTCTCCAAGAAAGAGATCACCGAATACATGGCGGAGCGGCGCCGCCTGAATCAATTCTACAAGGACACGCTCAGGGACGTCGGAGCGGACCTCAAAGTGTATATCGACGCGAAGCGGCGCCTCATCGCCCGCGGCGGGGATATCTTCGAGGACGCCGAGTTGGCCGAGCTCCGCGCCAAGGTGCTCCCGCTCCTGCGGGACGCGGAGATCCACGCCGAGGAGATCGCCAGTTTCTCCGAGAAATTCGTCCAGGCGTCCAAGCGGATAAAGAAGTACAAGAAGGAACAGGAGAAGATCGAGAAGCGGCTCCGGGTCGCCTCGGTCCGGGAACTCCGAGCCCTCGGCCGCGGACTCACCGTGAAGGAAGAGCGCGAAAGGATCGAGGAGTCCCTCGGTCTACCGTCCGACGACATAAAAGAGAAGATCCGGCACATCCAGGTCACCGAGAAGAAGCTCCGCCAGATGGAGTCGGAGTTCGAGGAGCCGATCGAAGAGATCAACCGGATGGCCAAGGAGATCAACCGCGGCCGCATCATGATGAAGAGCGCGAAAGATCGCCTCATCAAGGCCAACCTCCGGCTCGTCGTTTCAATCGCCAAGAAATACACCAATCGCGGGTTGCACTTCTTCGACCTCGTGCAGGAAGGGAACATCGGCCTCATCAAGGCGGTCGAAAAGTTCGAGTACCGTAAGGGGTACAAGTTCTCGACCTACGCCACCTGGTGGATCCGTCAGGCCATCACCCGCTCCATTTCCGATCAGGCCAGGACGATACGCGTCCCCGTACACATGATCGAGCAGATCAACAAGGTGGTTCGCGAGTCCCGCCAGCTCATGCAGGTGCTCGGACGCGAACCGACGGACGACGAAGTGGCCGAACGGCTCGGCTGGACGACCCAGCGGGTCAAGTCGGTGAAGAACGTGGCACGGGAACCCATCTCTCTGGAAACGCCCATCGGCGAGGAAGAGGATTCCCTACTCGGAGACTTCATCGAAGACAAGGACGTCGAGAATCCCGCCAACCAGACCGCCTTCAAGCTGCTCCAAGAGCAGCTGCGCAGCGTACTGTCCACTCTGCCTCCGCGGGAACAGGAAGTGCTCAAGATGCGCTTCGGCCTGGACGACGGCTATTCGCTTACCTTGGAAGAAGTCGGGCTCTATTTCAATGTCACGCGCGAGCGTATTCGCCAGATAGAGGCCAAGGCGCTTCGTCGGCTGCGGCACCCGAAGCGGAGCCGTAAACTCAAGGATTATCTCGATCATTAGCCGCAGAACGGCTCATTGTGACGATAGGGAATCGTGGTCTATACTAATCGCGCCGGGAAGGGGATAATCGTATGATAATGGAAGAGGTTTTCGAGAAGCTGCGCTCGTTGCAGGATGTCCTCGCTGAAAAGATCGCCCTTGAGGGTGAAATTCAGGACATCCCGAAGCTCCTCCTGACCCAGGAAGAGCTTCTCGCGCGGCTCAAGAAAGTATTCATCGAAAAAAACCAGGAATATGAAGCCGTCCGCGCCAACGTGACCCTGTTGCGGGGACAGCTCAGCGACGCGGAAAGCGCGCGAGAGAAAGCCGAAAAGAACATGGATTCGATTACGACTCAGCGCGAATACGAGGCCCTGGACAAGGAAATCCGCGACGCTTCCGAAAAGGAGCAGCAGTACCGCAAGGACCTGCAGAAGGAAGAACGCCTCTTCGCCGAGTTGGACGAGCAGCAGAAGCGCGATGCCGCGTTGATCGATCAGCAAGAGAAGGAGCTCGCCGAGAAGCGCGCCGGCGTCGAGGCGGAGATCGCCGCGAAGAAGGCCTCGTGCGCGGAACTCGTGGATCGGGAAAAGGATATCACCCCGGGCCTCGATCCGGACGTGCTGTTCAAGTTCGAGCGGATCATCCGCAGCAAGCTCGGCCTCGGTATCGTCGCCATCAAGGGCGGCGTCTGCACGGGCTGCCATATGATTCTGCCTGCGCAGTTCGCGAATCTCGTCCGCTCGGGAGAGGAGATCGTCTTCTGCCCGTATTGTTCCCGCATCCTCTTCTATCAGGAAGCCGAGCAGGGCGAACAGGACTTCTTCGATGAGGAAGACGCCGGTAGCCTCTCCGACCTCGATGACCTCGAGGGGGACGACGAAGAGGAATACGAGGAAGACGAAGGCGACGAGGGCGGAGAAGAAAAGGGCGAGATGGATTACGAGGAGTGATTTTTTAGGCGGCGGGTTCGGCAGTCGCGGAGGAGAAGCTTCGCTTCTCCTTTCCGAGGAAAGTCCGGGCTCCGTAGGGCATGATGCCGGGTAACGCCCGGGCGCCCGGTCGTCTTTTCGTTCCTTCGGGAACGGACGGATGTCCGGGTGACAGACAGCGCAACAGAAAGCAAACCGCCGAAGTTTCCGGTTTGTCGGGGGGTCGAGAAAGCCGAAAGGCTTTCAGGCCTTTCGGCTTTCTCGGGAAATAGCTGAGGAGCCGTAAGGCGACGAAGCTATTCGGTAAGGGTGAAAGGGTGGGGTAAGAGCCCACCGCGCGTCCGGTAACGGACGCGGCACGGCAAGCCTCATCAGGAGCAAAGCCGAGCAGCGGTATGGATTGCCCGTCCGGTATGCCGCGGGTAGGCTGCGTCGACGGCGTCGGCAACGGCGACGCCAGATAGATGACTGCCGCGCCGATCCGGGCGATCCGGGTCGGTTGGCACAGAACCCGGCTTAGGAGCCCGCCGCCTTTTTTCTCCCCGTGACGCCACGTTGACTTTTTACCATAAAACCGCTTAAATCGGTGGCAATTGCTATGATCGGACGGGCACGCTCCAGCTACGGCGCATTAATTCTAAGAAGGCGAGCTCTGAGATCGATAGCGCTCATATCGATCGTGGTGCTCCTGACGGCCGCCTCGGCGTTCGCGGCCGTTTATTGGGTCCGGCACGGCAGCGGCGAACGGTCCGCGGCGCTCAAGGCGTGGACGGACGGCGCTTACGACGTCGTCTACCGATCCGCGGAAAAACAATTGGAAGAGGCTCCGCTCTCCTCTTTTTGGCTCATGATGCGCGGATTCTCCGCCTATCAACTCGCCACCGCGCAGATCAATAATCAGGACACCGTCGCCTATATCGATGAATCGATAGCCGTGCTTCGGAAGGCCCAGCTCGTCGGCTCAGGACGCATGGAAGCGCGCGTGCGCTACGTCTTGGGCAAGGCTTACTACCAGAAGGGGCCCCAGTACGCGGATCAAGCCGCCGCCAACCTGGAAGCGGCGCTCGCGGCGAAGATCGACGCTCCCGATATCCATGAATACCTCGGCCTCGCCTATGCCGCCCTCCATGATTACAAGAAAAGCGTCATCGCCTTTTCCCAGGCGCTCGGCCCCGATCCTTCCGATCTGCTCTTGCTCGCGATCGCGAAATCCTATATCGAATTGGGCGAAAAGGATTCGGCGCGCGCCTATCTCATACGATGCGCCGAGAATTCCAAGGATACCCATGTCATAATACAGGCCAGGTTGTTGTTGGGAAGAATCCTGTTTGAAGGCGGCGATGCCGCCGGCGCGGAAAAGGAATACCTATCGATACTCGACATCGATGCGGAGAACGCCGAGACGCATTTCGCGCTGGGGGAACTCTACTCCGCTTTAGGCGATGCCGTGAAGGCGCGCGCCGAATGGCGGAGAACGCTGAGAATCGATGCAGCTCATGGGCCGGCGCGAGCACGGCTCAGTTTGTAAGACCGGAGGACCAGTATGACACGCGGAAAGCTCTTCGACGGAATGTCTTCGGATATCGGCATCGATTTGGGAACCTGCAACACCCTCATCTATGTGCGCGGCAAGGGCATCGTCATCAATGAACCTTCGGTCGTCGCGGTAGAACGCGGAACGAAGAAGGTCGTCGCCGTCGGCTCGGAAGCCAAACGCATGCTTTGGAAGACCCCGGGGGACATCATCGCCATCCGGCCCCTCCGCGACGGCGTGATCGCCGACCTGGAGACGACCGAAAAGATGATCCGCTATTTCATCTCCAAGGTGCTACCGCGCCACTGGTTCGTCAAGCCGCGCATGGTGATCGGGGTTCCTTCCTGCATCACGGAAGTGGAGCGGCGCGCCGTGGAAGAGAGCGCCTATAAGGCGGGGGCCCGGGACGTCAAGGTCATCGAGGAGAGCCTCGCCGCGGCGATCGGCGCCGATATCCCGATCTTCGAGCCGGCCGGCCACATGATTTGCGATATCGGCGGCGGAACGACGGAAATCTCCGTCATCTCGCTCGGCGGCATGGTCGTGACCAACGCCATCCGCCTCGGCGGCGACGAGTTCGACGAAGCCATCATCAAGCACGTCCGCAGCGTCCACAACCTCATCATCGGCGAACAGACCGCCGAACGGCTCAAGATAGAAATCGGCAACGCTTCGCCGGACAAGACCATTGAGAAGGTGGAGATCAAGGGAACCGACGCCATCACCGGCCTGCCGCGCCGCCTGGAGATCGACTCGGTGGAAGTCCGCGAGGCGCTCAAGGACCCGATCACCCAGATCATCGATGAGATCAAACGGACGCTCGGCCAGACGCCGCCGGAACTCGCCGCGGATATCGTCGAGCGCGGCATCGTCATGACCGGCGGCGGATCGCTGCTCAAAGGCTTGCCGAAGCTCATCGCCAAGGAGACGGGGGTCCCGGTCATTCTCGCGGAACGGCCCCTGGACTGCGTCGCCCTCGGGGCAGGAAAATACTTCGAACATGCGAAGGGCTTCGACAATACCCGTTCGATCTACGACAACCTCAACGGATAGCCGCGATGCGGCATGACGATACGCGCGCCCCGCGTCGCCGAAGGAGCGCGGAGGCCTACGTTTTCGCGGCGCTCATGTTCGTCTCTTTTTCCGCGCTCCTGATCTCTACACGCAGCTTCGTCCTCAACGTCGGAGAACTCGGGCTCTCCCTGTTCTCCGGCGTCCGCGGCGTCGTTACCGCCGTATCGTCCTTCACGTCCCGGACGGTCCTGTCCGTCACCGAGTTGGCGAATCTCCGGAAGCAGTACGCCGACCTCCTCGTGCGCATGGAGCGCTACGAATCGCTTGAGCGGGACGCTGCCGACATACGCAGGGAAAACCTCAGGCTGCGCGAGCAGCTCGGTTTCGCGGAAACGTTGCGGTACCGGTATGTCCCCGCCCGCGTCATCGGAAGGGACCCCGATAACCTCTTCTCGGCGTTCGTCGTCGACAAGGGCGTAAAGCACGGCATAAAGCGTAACATGACGGTGATCGCCTACCAGGACGGGGTCCAGGGATTGGTGGGCAAGGTAGTCCAGGTGGGGCGCACCGAGAGCCTCGTGATGCCGGTTTACGACGTAAACGCCTTCGTCGCCGCCCGCATGGTCGAGTCGCGCTACGAGGGGATAGTCTCCGGGCAGGGGAGCGCCGATCTTCCCCTGGTCATGCGATACATCAAGAAACGCGCCAAAGAAGAGCTCCATTACGGAGATCCCGTCGCGACGAGCGGGATGGGGGGGGTCTATCCGAAAGACCTCGTCATCGGCCGCGTATCCAAGATACTGTTCCAGGAATACGCCACTTCCCTCGAAGTAGAGCTCGAGAGCGCGATCGACTTTTCTCGGCTCGAGTACGTCTTCGCCGTCGACCGGGAAAGCACGGAGGAGATCGATGGCTAGAACCATCCTTTGGGCCACCGCCATCGCCGCTTTGGCGGCCCTGCTGCAATCCACGTTGCTCGCGCGTTTGGCCATTTTCCACACGGTCCCGGATTTGGCCCTCGGCGTCCTCGTGTACGTCGCCTACGTGAACGGAACGATGACCGGACAAATCACGGGTTTTACCTCAGGCGTGGCGCTCGACTTCCTCTCCGCAGCCCCACTCGGTTTCAACGCCTTGTTGCGGACTATCATCGGAGCGCTCGCGGGCCTGCTGAAGGGGACCTTCTTCCTGGACGTCGCCGTCCTGCCGATGGTCCTCTGCGCCGTCGCGACGCTCGTAAAGGCCTTGGTGGCGTTCGTCGTCAACTTCCTGTTCGCCGGCGCCGTTCCCGCGTACCAAATCGGATCCCCGACGCTTTGGATTGAACTGGCGTATAACGCGGCAGCGGCGCCGTTCCTCTTTGCCTTCCTCAATCTATTCAAGGCGGTGTTGAAGCCCCGGCAGGTGAGCTGATGGCGATAGATATCCGTCCCGAAGGAGAAGAGCGCCCCCTCCTCAGGATGCAGGGGCTGCAAGCGGTCTTCATCGCGATCTTCGTCCTGTACGCGTTCCGGTTGTTCAGCATCCAGGTCTTGAGCGGCGACCTGTACCGGGCACGGGCGGAGAATATCGCGCGGCGGACGACGGTCCTTCCCGCGCAACGCGGCGAGATATATGACCGCAATTACAATACCCCGATGGTGCTCAATACCGATTCGTTCGCCGTCTATATCGTTCCCGCGGAAATCCCGAAGGGCCAAGCCCAGGCTATCTTCGCGCGCCTCGCGGACATCCTCGGCGTGTCGAAACAGCAGATCGAAAAGAAGATCCCTCCCGCGTACTACCATCTCTATCAGCCGATCGAGGTCGTCGCCAACGTCGCCTTCGAAACGATCGGCGCGATAGCCGAGCGCATCGATGAGCTCCCCGGGGTTTCTTGGCAGTCCAAGCCGATGCGCAACTATGTCGATACGGGCAGCCTCTCCCACATCATCGGTTACGTCGGCGACATCACGAAAGACGAACTCAAGGTGATGTACAACAAGGGCTACGAGGCCGGCAACGTCATCGGCAAGGCCGGCATAGAGAAGCAGTACGACGAGCTGCTGCGGGGCAAGGACGGGCGGGAAGTACGCGTCGTCGACGTGCGGGGCCGGCGGATCTCCGGCGATGCGGGCGGCTTCGAGGATCCTCCCGTCATGGGGCGGAATTTGGTGCTCACCATCGATCGGTCGATCCAGACGCTCGCCGAGAAGGCCCTCGGAGAGCGCATGGGGTCCATCGTGGTGCTCAAGCCCGCCACCGGCGAGGTACTCGCCATGGTGTCCTACCCCTGGTACGATCCGAATATCTTCAACCGGAGCGTCGGCGGGGGACTGTATCAGACCCTCCTCGATGATCCCAATAAACCGTTCCTTAATCGCGCGATCCAGTCCCACTATCCTCCGGCTTCGACCTTTAAAGTCGTCATGTCGACGGGTATCCTGGCGGAGAAGGCTTTTCCGCCGGACAAACTGATCAACTGCGAAGGCGAAATCGTCTACGGAGACCGGGTATTCCGCTGCCATATCCGTCGTCCCGGCCACGGCCTCTTGGACCTGCGCGGCGCCCTTGAGCAATCCTGCGACGTCTATTTCTGGATTACCGGCCGCGACAACCTCGGCGTGGAGCGTATCGTCTCCTACGCGAAGGATTTCGGCTTCGGCGTGCCGACGGAGATCGATTTGCCGGGCGAGATAGCCGGCTTCATCCCGACTCCGCGTTGGAAGGATCGCCGCTTCCACGAGAAATGGCTCGGCGGCGACACCATGAACATGTCGATCGGTCAGGGATACACCTTGGTTACCCCGATCCAGATGGCCGACATGGTGGCCATGGTCGTCAACGACGGCACGATTTACCGGCCGCATATCCTCAAGGAGATCCGCGATCCCGTATCGGGCGCCATCGTACAATCGGTCAGGCCGCAAGTGCTCCATAAGTCCGAAATAGCTCCGGACGTTTTCGCGACCGTTCGCGCCAACATGCGCGGCGTCGTGAGCGAGGGTACTGCGCGCTTCCCGGTCAATATCAAGGCGGTCGAGATCGCGGGTAAGACGGGAACCGGCGAGGTCGGCATCGCGGATCGGTGGCATTCCTGGTTCGCGTCCTATGCTCCGTATACCACGGATAATCCCGAGGAACGCATCATCGTTTCCGTAATGGTCGAGGCTTCAAACAAGTGGGAGTGGTGGGCCCCCTACGCCTCGGCCATCATTTACCAGGGCATATTCGCAGGGCAGGATTACGAAGAGGCCGTCAAGTCCCTGGGATTCCAATATCTCATGCCGCAAAGGGAGCGCCGCGAATGAACCTGCGTCGTATCGCAGAGCTGGATTTTTCCTTGCTGATCATCGTCGCCATGCTGACGTGTTTCGGCATCCTCTTCATTTTTTCCTCGGGCATCACTTCCACCGGAGAGGTGGTCTCGAACGAATACCTGAAACAGATATTCTGGGGCGTATCCGGCCTCTTGATCGCCGTCATGCTCGCCTTGGTCGATTACCGGCGCGTGTACGATTTCTCCGCCTACCTGTACCTCGCGATGCTCGCCTTGCTCGTCTATACGCGTTTGTTCGGCCGCGTGGTCAACGGCGCCCGGTCTTGGGTCGGCATCGGTTCGTTCGGTCTGCAGCCTTCGGAGTTCGCCAAGATAGCGACGATCCTGTTCCTCGCTCATTATCTCGATTCCTCGCGGCGCGCGCATGACGATTTGCGGCGGTTTTTCATCTCGTGCGGAATCGTTTTCGCTCCCGTGATTCTCATCCTTTCGCAGCCGGACTTGGGCACTGCGCTCGTATTCCTTCCGATCCTCATCGTGATGACGTTCATCGCGGGCCTCCCGCGGCGCTTCGTGGCGTTCCTTGCGGGATTCATCGCCCTTACCGGGTTCCTGACCGTCCTGCCGTTGTGGCAGCAGTACATCTTGAAGGGAGCCTTCCCCTCGCTTATGGTTTTCACCAACAGCAAGGCCGTCTTTTCGCTCATCGCCTCGTTCAGTTTGATCCTGGTGATGGCCGTCATCGGCTATAGTCGCTATTCCCGACGGTATTTCTACTGGATCGTATATGCCACGGGCTTGAGCATCGCTTCCCTCGCCGCATCCTTCGCCGCGCGCATCGTCCTCAAGGATTACCAAATCATGCGGCTCATCGTATTCCTCGATCCGAACGTCGATCCCCGGGGATCCGGTTGGAATATCATCCAGTCGATCACGGCGATCGGATCGGGCGGTTTTCTCGGAAAGGGGTACCTGCAAGGCACGCAGAGCCACTACCGCTTTCTTCCTCAGCAGAGTACCGACTTCATTTTTTCCATTTTTTCCGAGGAATGGGGCTTCCTTGGCGGAATACTGGTGTTCTCGCTCTTTTTGGCCCTCTCGCTACGGCTCGTGCGCATCATGAAGACTACGTCCGATCCGTACGGCGCGTACATCGCCGCGGGGCTGTCGGCGATGTACGTATTCCATTTTCTCGTCAACGTCGGAATGACCATGGGCGTGATGCCCATTACCGGAATACCTCTGCTTTTCATGTCGTATGGCGGATCCTCTCTGTTGGCGGCCATGACCGGCATCGGATTCGCCATGAGCATTTACGTTCGAAGGTATGAACATTGAATCTCACCCGTATCGATCCCCTCAAGGACTTGGCCGATGCCCTGCTCGGCGTGGAGAAACCCGCCCGGTACGTCGGCGGCGAATTCGGCGCAGTCCTGAAAGAAAATCCGTCGTTTACCGTAGGCATCGCCTTTCCCGACCTCTATGAGATCGGTATGTCGAACCAAGCCCTGCGGATACTCTATAACGGCCTCAACCGGCTGGACGACGTGGCCTGCGAGCGGGTCTTCGCGCCCGCGCCCGACTTCGAGGATGTCCTCGCGAAGTCGGGAGTTCCGCTGTATACCCTGGAACGGGGGCTGCCGCTCTCCGCCCTCGATCTGCTCGGCATCACCATGGGGTACGAACTCGGAATTACCGGGGCCCTCGCGATCCTGCAGTCGGGCGGGGTCCCCCTGTCGGCCGCCGAGCGGCAAGACTCTCATCCGATCGTCATCATGGGAGGCCCGGCCGTCTCGAATCCCGCGCCCTTCGCTCGTTTCGTCGACGCCGTCTGGATAGGGGAGGCCGAGGCCGGGTTCTTCGATTTGGTTGCGGACCTGCGGGATCTGAAAAGGGGCGGGGCGCGTCGGCCCGACCTGCTCGCCCGTATCGCCCGCGAGAAGGCCGTGTGGATGCCGGGGAAGGCCGCGGTCCGGGCGGTGTATACCGAGTTCGGGCGCGCGGATGGCGAGCCGCCTATTTTCCCCATCAGCAATATGCGCGTGGTCCAGGATCACGGCGCCGTAGAGATCATGCGCGGTTGTCCGAACGGGTGCCGATTCTGCCATGCCGGGCTCTGGTATCGGCCGATGCGCCAAAAGAGCGCGGAGCGGATCGCGGCGGAAGTGGAAGAGTACATACGGCAAGGCGGCTACCGGGAGATAACCCTGACCTCCCTGTCGTCGGGCGATTATGTGGGGATCGATACCCTGTTCGCACGATTGAACGAGACCTATCGTAAGGAACATATTTCGTTCCAGCTACCGTCGCTCAAGGTTTCTTCGTTCTCGCTGGCGCTGCTGGAACAGCTTTCGGATGTTCGGAAAAGCGGCCTCACCTTCGCGGTGGAGACGCCGGTCGATGCCTGGCAGCGTTCCATAAATAAGGACGTCACCAAAGCCAACGTGATTTCCATCCTTCGCGAGGCGAAATCCCGCGGATGGCGATCCGCGAAATTCTACTTCATGATCGGCCTTCCCGTCGGCGGCAGCGAGCAACGAAGCGAAGAGGAAGAGATCGTCGATTTCCTTTTGGACGTATCGGGCGCCTCGGGCATGCATCTCAACGTAAACGTCGGAACGTTCGTGCCCAAACCGCATACGCCCTACCAGTGGGCGGCACAGCTCACGGAAGAGGAATCCGTCCGTAAACTGGAATATATCCGATCGCGCTTGAAGCGCGGAAACTTCAAGGTGGGAACCCACGATTCCTTCACGTCTATGCTCGAGGGAATCATCTCGCGCGGGGACGAACGGGTAGGGGCCCTGCTCGAAGAAGCTTTTCTGGCCGGGTGTCGGCTCGACGCCTGGGAGGATAATCTCAAGAAGGACGTTTGGATTCCCCTCTTGGGGAAACATACGGAAGCGGTGCGGAAAGCGCTGGGGGAGAAGGCCCCGGATGCGGCGCTTCCTTGGGACAGCGTCAATCCGGGCGTAGGCAAGGGCTTTCTCAAGCGAGAATTCCGCAGGTCGCAATCCTCAGAATACACCTTGCCATGTATGGAAAACTGCACAGAACCGTGCGGTGTTTGCGCGGACGATCGTGAAATTGTCAGGAATAATATACACGATGAACCGAATCCTGCCGTCCAGCCTCTTGCCGAGATCTCGCCTGAAGAAACGATTCCTCTTCGGCCGTCGCGGCCGGTAAGCCATAGGATCGTCTTTTCATTCAGCAAGGTGGGGGCGGCCGCGTTCATCCCGCATCTCGGGCTGATCGAGATCTTTTCGAAGGCGTTCGTTCGTTCGGGCCTTCCTGTCCAGTATACGGAGGGCTTTAACCCCTTGCCGAGGCTCAATTTTGCCTCCCCCTTGTCCGTCGGGATCGTGGCCGAAGCCGAGATCGCAGTCATTGAGATGGATGAGCCCGTGACCGAGGCTGAGTTCGTAGCGCGTATGAATAGGGCGCTACCGGTCGGTATCGCCATCGGCAACGCCTTCGCGTTCCGGATTCCCGAAGGAACCAAGAAGGTTTCCGCCGCTTCCATACTCTGGGGATACGCCTATGCCGATGCGTCGGGCGCCACGAAGATGGTGAGCGCCGCAGAGGAAAAAATGTTCCGGGCCTCGCAACCCAAGAGCGAGCTTGGGAATCAACGGTTCGGTCTCAAGAGGGTCGAGGTTCTCGCGAGCCTCGGCGAAGGCAACGCCGCATCGTATTTTGATGCGTACGCTGCGCTCTATGCGCATTTTCA
Organism: Spirochaetota bacterium; assembly: GCA_023406985.1. Lineage (GTDB taxonomy): Bacteria > Spirochaetota > Spirochaetia > Treponematales > Breznakiellaceae > JAEXTK01. Next base: position 30,450 of record JAEXTK010000234.1, read on the forward strand.
GGCTTGAGCGACGTTGCTGCCCTGACTTTTTTCGTTTACGGGCCTGTCGGTGCCTCTAGCCCGAAGGAAAATACTAATTGGTAGACAGAATATACATTATGCACAGTAAAGCAGGGACGTGCGATGACGACCGCGACCCGTCAATCACCCCATGTTATGCCTAGGACGACGGTTCCGCGGGAAGTTGCAGCGCGCCGAGGAACGCGGCGCGGCTGAGGATCGTGGAGAAAGAAAGATCGGTGCCCTTCGCCACGATATAGAAAACGGCGTAGGTATTGGCGAGCGCGTTACCTTCGAAGTCTCCACCCTTCATAGAGGCGTAATAGAGGAAGTCGCGGGACGGTAGCGTTTCGGAAGCGTTTTCCCTGAGGATTCGGTAGGCGGTCCCGTCAAGTATGAGGCTCGGGTGCGCCTTCTGCAACACCGACAGGTTGAAGTCGATCGTCAGGGTCTTTCCCGCCGCGTCCTCGGTGAGCAAGGTTTCGACGCCGACCTCTCCGGATATAGACCCGAGGCCGTCTTTGGTTGCCACGGATGTCCCGAACGAAAGCTCTTTATAACCCAATTTGGTGAAGAGGGCTTCCAGGCTCACCGGGGCTTCATCATCCTCCGTCGAGTACGGATAGATGTTCGAGTAATCCGAATACATGGAGGTGTTGAGGGACGAAAAGTCGCCGGTGGTGAACGCTATGCCGATCTTGCTGACGCTACTCGGATACAACCGATAATAGATGACGTAGTTGTCGAAATACTCATTCTGATCCGAAGGCAAGGTAAAACTAATCCGCTGATCCGACGGACGCCAGTCGGTATCGGTGACCGGATCAAGGTAGATGTAGTCATCGATACCGCACGCCCCCAATCCGATAGCTAACAGAAGGACGGGGAAAAGGCGCGTAACGGCATCCGGTCTCAACGCTTCCTTTCCTGGATCGGGAGCGGCGGAACGAGCGGTTCCACCGAAGCGACGAGTTCGTAGATCAGCGCGGGTTTGTTCTTGCCTTTGACCCGGATATTGTCGAGTTCGCGAACGATGAATTTGTCTTTCACCATGCCGTAGGTGAATTCGCTGATGATGATGTTCGTCCCGTACTGCTTGTTCGTGCCTTCAAGGCGGGCGCCGAGGTTGACGTTATCCCCCATGAGCGTGTAGTTCATGCGTCCGGGGGACCCCATGTTGCCGACCGTCATGATGCCCGAATTGAGTCCGATACCGATATTGATTCGCTTGGAAGGCGGCCAATGCTCGTTGAGCTCGTGCAGCTTTTCCATCTGCCGCAGGGCACACTGGCAGGCCAACACCGCGTGGTCTTGCTGAGGCAACGGCGCGCCCCAGAAGCACATCACCTCGTCCCCGACGTACTTATCGAGCGTCCCGCCGTATTCCAGGATGATGTCGGTCATCGCGGTCAGGTACTCGTTCAGATGATTGACGAGCTCCTGGGGAGTCATGTTTTCCGAGAGCGTGGTGAAGCCGCGGATATCGGAGAAAAGGACGGTGAGCTCCTTGTCGACGCCGCCGAGTTCCGGAGGATTTTCGAGTATCTGGTCCACCACGCGCGGGCTGACGTACTTGCCGAAGGTGGCGCGGATCATTTTCTTGTCCCGTTCTTCCGTCATGGCGCGGTACGAAACGACCGCCACGAACGTGAAGACCATGCCCAAGGCGGGCGTTGGAAAGTCCACGATCAGTTCGCGGTATTCGAAGATGAAGGTCACGGCCAGGAAGAAGACGATGATGCCGACCAACACGGTCGCGAGCGACCATGGCGCCGAGAACCGCGAACTCACGAAGGCGACCGCCATGACCAGGACCGCGAGCACGAGGAGGTCCACCGCGAGAGGCACGGGGCGCAAGAAAGAATCCATGAGGATGGTATTGAGGGCGTTCGCGTGGATCTCGATGCCGTACATCAAGCCGTAGGGCGTCGGTTTTTCGTCCTGGGCGATACCGTCCGCGAAGGGGCCGACCATGAGGATCTTTCCGCCCACCGCCTTGGTGCGGGGCCACGTTTCCGGATCGGGCCCCGGTACCCGATCCGCGTATCCGGCGTACGACCGGATCGGGAAGGTCTGATACCCATCGATCGAGGAGGAAGAACGCTTACCCATGAAGTTGATGATCATGCTGCCGTTCGCATCGATCGGAATGGACAGTTCGGAAATGGTCCTGCGGGCGGCCGGCTTAACGAGGTTCCCCTCCCCGTCATACTCGTCCTTGCCGAGCGGAACGGAATACGGAACCCTCGAGTCGGTGGTGGCATCGTAGACGGTAGGATGCGGGATGAGGATGCGGGACCCGAAATCGACCGTGACCTCGTCCATAGCGACGCCGAGATAATTCAAGGCGAGCGAAAGCGTGATCGCGGGAATGAACGAATCCCGATATTTCTTGACCACGTGGTAGCTTTCTTCGGCGACTCCGTCCCCGTCCGCGTCGACCACGACCGGAGGAGAGTCGGCCTCCAAGTCCTTCTTGAGCCGAGCGAGCGACTTATCGGTGAGCGGGGTGCGGATGGTGTGCGGGAGCCCCTTCTCGTCGATCCAGGCGAGCCGCTCGTAGGCTGAGGAATCGACGTCGTAGCCGACGGCGAGGTTCTCGAAACGGATCTGCTCGATTTCTTTGGAGAGTTTCGCGACGAGGGGTTGTCGCCGGTACGTTTGATCGCTGTCTTCGGTATAATTGGCGTGGCCGTATCCGTGCAGCTTCTCCGCGTACGGCTTAAGCGGCGCCTGCAGGCCGTAGAACTCCGCCGCCTCGCTCCAGGGGCCCGTCACCGCTTTGAACGTCCCGAAGCGCTTGGTGAGCAGCTCATGGCGGGCCATCATGCGGTCGTACGACTCGTAGTCGCCGACGTGGATATCGAGGACCGATTCCATGAAGACGCGGTCGGACTCGCCGATGCTGCGGACGAACCGAGCGTCGTCGGCGGGATTCCGATCCGGCTCGATGAAGAAAACGTCCAAGAAGAGGGCGCTCTCCCGCTCCTTCTGGTCCTTGATTCGGGTGAACGAGTCGACGAGGTTCGCGTGGACCGAGCGCGGGAACGGCCATTTCCCGAAGCGATCCAGGCTCCGCGTATCGATGCCGATGACGACGATGTCGTCGGAAATCTTCGGATTCTTGACCTTCACGGTCACCCCCTCCTGGACGGAGGTCGCGGTCACGAGGTCTTTGAGGGCGAAGTGGAGATCGACGGTCTTGGTATTCAGCGCGGAAAAAATGCGCGTCGTGGCGCCGAGGAAGGTCAGGATCAGGAATACGAAGGCACCGATGACGAAACCGAACTTACGAGTCTCGAGCATTTTCGGACGTTTCTTGGCCATTTTCGCCTCCGTATCCCGATCTACGCTGCTAGTTGAGCCCTTCCGCGGCGATGGTCAAAAGCCTGCCCTGCGCCAGCTTGGCCCAGGAGTCGTTCGGCCAGGTCTCCACGATCTTCTTATAGGCCGCGGTCGCCGCCTGGTAATCTTTGCGTTCCTCATTCAGCCGCCCGACGGCGAGGTAGGCGCGGGGCGCCTGGGAGAAGGTCTTTTCGTAGGTGGTCGCGCAACGGGAATAGAGTTCGAGCGCGCGCGTACCGTCGCCCAGTTCCTCGGCCGCGGTAGCCGCGTTATACACGGAAACCGGCGCGAGATAGCTGTTCGGAAGCGCGTCGGCCGCGGCGAGCCACGCGGTTACGGCTTCGGCCCATTCCTTCCGGTCGGCCCGGATGCCGGCGGCGACCGAATAAGCGCGGGCGGCGGAATATCCGGAATGCTTGGACGCGAAGGCCTGGAGGTCGGCGAGCAAGGACGTAGCCGCCTCGCCCTTCTTCGTTTCGTCGTTTTCGACCCGGATCGTATCGTAGCGTTCAGCCAAAGCCTCGACGGAGGCGATAGCCTTTTCCCTGCTGGAATCGAGTATGGCGAGCGTGGCCCCGAAAACGATGACGCCGAGGATGATCACCGCGACGCCCACGAGGAGGCCGATCCTGTTCTTCTGGATAAATGCGACGAGTCTGTCGTTCAACTTGACGGACTCGGTCTTCACGGTTGCGTTGGCCATGGTGCGATCACTCCTTGGGATTGACGATTTCAAGCTCTTTGATCAGCCGAGAAAGATAGGTGCGTTGGATATCCAGCGACTTCGCGGTCTCGGTTTGGTTCCAATTCTTCTCTTCGAGCGCTTTCTGTATAAAGTGTTTCTTGAAAACAGTCAAAGCGGTCTTCAGGTTGCGGCCGGTGAAGGTAGAAGCGCCCACGTTCGATTTGGCGTCGAGCAGCAGATCCTCGCTGCGGATCATCCGGTCTTTGCCGATCACGCAGGCCCGTTCGATGGCATTCTCCAACTCGCGCACGTTCCCCGGCCAGGAATAGGACAGGATCGCCTCCATGGCGTCGTCGGCGAAGCCGTCGAACTGCTTCTTGGTCTCGCGCCTGAACTTCTTAAGGAAAAACTCTGCGAGTTCGGGGATATCCTCCGGCCGTTGCCGGAGCGGCGGAATATAGATCGGGAGTACGTTCAAACGGTAGTAGAGGTCGCTGCGGAATTCGCCGCGCTCCATGAGCGTCTCGATATCCCGGTTAGTCGCGGCCAGGATGCGTACGTCCACCGTAATGGATTCGCTCGACCCGACCTTTTCGAAGCTCCGTTGCTGGATCACCCGGAGCAGCTTGGCCTGGAGTTTGAGGGGAAGGTCGCCGATCTCGTCGAGGAAGATCGTACCGCCGTCCGCTATCTCGAAACGGCCCCGCCGGTTCTGCACCGCGTCGGTGAACGCGCCCTTCACGTGACCGAAAAGTTCGCTCTCGAGCAGGCCCTCGGGCAAGGCGGCGCAGTTGACGCGCACGAAGGGTGCGTTGCGCCGTTGGCTGCGGAGGTGAATTTGCTCGGCGAAGAGCTCCTTCCCTACCCCGCTTTCGCCGAGGATCAGGACGGACGAATCGGTCTTGGCGACCCGGTCGATGATCTCGAGCTTTTCGAGGACGATGGGACTCTTCGCGATCAGGGTATGGTATCCGCGATCGGTCTGGATCTGGTCCTGGAGGAAATGGATCTCTTCCCTGGCCTTCTCGAAGCTCCGGGCGTTCTGGATGGCCAAGGCAGCCTGGTTCGCGAAGATCTCGAGCCATTGAAGGTCGTCTTGCGAAAAATCCTTCCCGTCCTTCTTGTTGATCATCTCGATCACGCCGATGCACTCGTCCTTCATGCGCATGGGCACGGCGAGCATGGTCCGGGAGGGATAATCGATCTTCTTGGAGATATCGACGAAGTGACGCTTGTCGCTTTCCACGTCGTTGATGATGAGCGAAGTGTTGTGCTGCGCGACCCAACCCGCGATCCCCTCCCCCATGTTGAGGGAGTATTTGCGGACCGCGTCGCCTTTGGATCCGAGGGCGATCTCGAAATACAGTTTGGAAGACTCTTTATCCACGAGGAGGAGGCTGGACGCCTCCCCCTCGGTTAACCGGGTCGCGGATTCAAGGATCCGGGTCAGCAGCGATCGAATGTCCGAAAAGTTTGAGTTGATGAGAGTGTTTATCTCTATCAGCGTATTGAACTTACGGACATCGATCGATGACAGCATACCAATGGGCTCAAGAGCCTATCGAATTACCCTTTGACTTGAGGAAATCTCCGAGGGTGTAGGTCGATTCGTCGGCTTCCTCGGCGGCCATGTACCGCGACAGCTCCTCGCGCTGCACCTTCTTCTGGTAGTCGCGGATGGAAAACGCGATCTTCTGCTTGTCGCTCTGCATCTCGATGATGACGGCCTTGATCTTGTCGCCGACCTGGTACTTCTTGAGCGCCTCGTCGTAGGAATCGTCGCGGTTCTCCACGAGGTTCGACTTGTGGATGAGCCCTTCGATCCCGCCGGGGACGCGGACGAAGATGCCGAAATCGGTGATGGAGGAAATCTCGCCCTCGACCATCGAGCCGACCTTGTAGACGCTCGCGAAGGTCTGCCAGGGGTCATCGGAGAGCTGCTTCACGCCGAGGCGGATGGACCGGTTCTCGGGCTCGCAGGCGATGACCATGACTTCGACGTCGGAACCGACCTGGAGCTCGCTGCCCGGGTGCTTGACCTTCTTGGTCCAGGAAAGATCGTCGGCGTGGAGGAAGCCGTCGATGCCGTCCTCGAGCTCGATGAAGGCGCCCGCGTTGGTGAGCTTGACGACCTTCCGGGTGAGGCGCGTGCCGATCGGATACCGCTCAGCGACGTCCGTCCACGGATTCGCGGTGACCTGCTTGAGTCCGAGGGAGACCCGGCCGGCCTGGAGGTCGTATCCGAGGATCATGCACTCGACCTCGTCGCCGATCTTGAGGACCTCTTCCGGCTTCTGGATCTTCTTGATCCAGGAGAACTCGGAGATATGGGCGAGTCCCTCGATTCCCTCTTCCAGCTCGATGAACGCGCCGAAATCGGTGAGCTTGGTGACGTGGCCCTTGACCACGTCGTTCACGTGGTACTTATCCTCGAAGTGGATCCACGGATCATCGGTGAAGTGCTTGAGCGACAGGTTGATGCGCTTCTCCACCGGATCGATGCGGATGACCTTGAGGCGGATCTCCTGACCCTTCTTGACGAAGTCCTTCGGGCGGGTGACGTGGCCCCAGCTCATGTCGTTGATGTGGAGGAGGCCGTCGAAGCCGCCGAGATCGATGAAGGAACCGAAGGAGGTGAAGCTCTTCACCGCGCCGACGACCTCGTCGCCGATCTGGGTGTTGGCGTAGAAGGCCTCGCGCCTCTTCTCGATCTCTTCCTCGAGCCACTTGCGGCGGTTGACGACGATGTTGACCTTGCCGTCGGAGTAGAGGCGCTCGACGTAGAAGCTCGTCTTCATGCCGATGAGCTTCTCGGGCTTGTCCACCTTCTGGGAATCGGACTGGCTGATGGGCAGGAACGCGCGGACGCCCGCGCCGAGGTTGACCTCGTAGCCGCCCTTGACGACCTTATCGATAGTGCCTTCGACCACGGCGTGATCCTGGAAAGCCTGCCGGAGGTTCTTCCAGAACACCTTGACGTCGGCCTTCTGCTTGGAAACGATGACTTCGCCGTGCTTGTTCTCTTTGGCGATGAGGACTACGGAAACGGTATCCCCGATTTTCGGGATTTCGGTGAACTCCGCGATCGGAATCTTGCCCTCGGACTTGTAACCGACGTCGATGAAGACCTGGTCGGCGGTGACCTGGATAACGAAACCGTCTACGAGCTGACCTTCTTCGAGCTGCTCGAGGGACTTAAGATACTCTTCCTGTAATTGTGTCTGGATGTTGTCCGCGGAGTGCTTCGACCCATCCATTTCCACTTCCATCTGACCCATGGTTGATCCTTGTATCTGAATTTTCCGTACCAATTTGTCATAAACTTGATCGATGGTCAAGTCCGAGGTGTCCAAATAGGTCACCCCGGGGGCCACTTTCAAACTGCCTTCTTCTTTATTACGATCGATTTCGTCCCGCTCCGCGATGGTGGCCTCGATCTCCGCGAGCGTGAGTCGCGAGACCCCCTGCTCGTACCTCCGGCGGGCCCGGGATTGGACCGACGCGTCCAGGTAAAAGCGGTGTTCCGCGTGCGGAAAGACCACCGTGGTCATGTCGCGGCCTTCCACGACGATGTCCTTCCCCTTCGCGATCGAGCGGACGAGGTCGTTGACGACGTGGCGGATGGGCACGATGGAGGAGAGCCGCGCGACCGAGCGGTCCACCGCGTCCGAGTGGAGCTCGGCGTCGACGTCCTCGCCGTCCAGGATGACGTGGCCTGCGCGGTAATCGATTTTGGCGCCGGCCGCGAACGCGAGGGCGGCCTCGGGGTCGGTCGGCTCGATGCCGCGCCGCAGGCATCCGAGGGTGAGCGCCCGGTAGAGGTTGCCGGAATTGACGTAGGTGAAACCGAGGCGCTCGGCGAGGATGCGGGCGATGGTGCTCTTGCCCGATCCCGCGGGCCCGTCCATTGCGATTACCATTTCATGCTCCTTTCGATGCGGACAACAACCCCGCTATTTCCGCGGCTACGAGCGGGCGGTAGGCGCCCTCGCGCAGGTCGCCGAGGAGGACGGGTCCGATGCGGACGCGGTGGAGGCGTTCCGGATGCAGGCGGAAATACGAGAAGACCCGTCGGATCTCGCGATTCTTGCCCTCTATGAGGACCACGCGAACGGACTTCCTGCCCAGCCGCTCGATCCGTTCGCAGCGATAGAGGACGCCCTCTATCTCCACGCCCTTCAGGAAGGCATCCATCATCGCGTCGGGTATCGGTACCGTGGAATCCACGAGGTATTCCTTTTCCAGCTCCGCGGATGGATGGCTCACCCGCGCGGCGAACTCGCCGTCGTTCGTGAAGAGGATGAGGCCGGAGGAGCGGTAGTCCAGGCGGCCTACGTTGTAGACGCGTTCGGTTATATCCTTGTCCAGCAATTCTTTGGCGAGACGTCGGCCCTGGGGATCCGCGGACGTGCAGATATAGAGCGACGGCTTGTGGAGCATGAGGTAGAGGCGCCGCGCCTCGGGCCGCACGTCCGTTCCGTCCACCTCCACCGCGTCGCCGGGGAGGACCTTCGTGCCGAGCTCCGTCACCGTAACTCCGTTGACGCGCACGCGGCCCGCGACGATGAAGGCCTCCGCGCCGCGCCTGGACGCGAGGCCGCACCGCGCGAGGTACGTTTGCAGTCGGATCGGTCCGTCCTCTCCTTCCGCCTTATCCGTTGAGTTCAAATCGTTCGCTCTCGGTCTCGTCGAGTTTGGGCAGGTCCGCGATGCTTTCCAGCCTGAAGAACTTGAGGAATTCCTTGGTCGTACCGTATTGCACGGGCTTGCCGGGAACGTCCTTTTTCCCCGTCTCCCTGATGAGCCCCCGCTCCAGGAGGAGCCGCATCATGTTGTCCGCGGATACGCCGCGGATCGCCTCGATCTCCCCGCGCGTGATGGGCTGGGAATACGCGATGATGGACAGGGTCTCGATGGCCGCCCGGGAAAGCTTGGCGTCGTTCTTCTTGCCGTAGCGTTCCTTGAGGATCTCCCAATAGTCCTTTTTCGGGGCTATGACGATGCCGCCCCCGATCCGGGAGAGTTCAACCCCCGAGTCCTCGCGGCCGCAGCGTTCGGCGAGGGCCTCGAGCGAGGCCTCCACCACCTCCTTGGATAGGCCCGAGACGCGCGCGAGCAGCGCCTCGTCCACGGGATCGGCCTCAAGGTAGAGGATGGCTTCAATCAGCGCTGTCTCTTTCTCCAATCGTAACTCCATCGGCCTCTGCCTTCTCGCTCGGTCGTATCAGGATATCCCCGAACATGCGGTTCTGAAAAATGGTGATCATGCGGAACTTCACCGCCTCCAGTATCGCGAGGAAGGCGCACACGATATCCATGACGGATCCGTTACGGACGACGAGGTCGGTGAAGCTGCACTCGCCTTTGGTCTCCAGGAGTTCGTTCATGAGCGTGATCTTCTCGTTGATGGAGACTTCTTCGTACAAGTCGATGATGCGCTCGCTCGTGAGCGAGGTCATGAGGCTGGAGAAGGTCTTGAGCAGGTCCCAGACGTCCACCTTCTCCCAGAGCCCCTCATCGGCGAAGGGGAGGGCTCGCTGGATCTTCTTGCGCTCGATGACCCACTCCCCTTCCCGCTCCTTGTCCTCCATGAGTTCCGAGAGCTTCTTGAACTTCTGGTACTCGATCAGCTTGTCGACGAGTTCCTTCCGCGGATCCTCGATATCGTCGTCCAACTCGAGCTCCACGGGGAGCAACATGCGCGACTTGATGTAGAGGAGGGTCGCGGCCATGGCATGGAAGTCGGTGAGATCGTCCAGGTCGATCTCCGTGGCGTACGCGAGGTATTCCAGGTACTGTTCGGTGATCTGCGCGACGGGTATGTCGTAGATGTTGACTTCGTTCTTCTTGATGAGGAAGAGCAGCAGGTCGAGGGGGCCCTCAAATTCCTTGAGGCGAAAGCTCCGCGCCCCTTCCGTCGTCACCGCGTCCATTGGGTGGATTATACGGGGCGAGGTCCGCGTAGTAAATACCCTGCGGGGGAAGGACAGCCAAAAGGTCCGCGAGCGGCGAGCGGTCGCGGGGGTCGGCGGCGTCCGGCCACAGTTCGAGCAGGGGCAGGAGCGCGAATTTCCGCTCGCGGAGCCCGGGATGTGGGATCTGGAGCGCCGGAGGCTCATCGATGACCGAATCGCCGTAGAGGAGGATGTCCACGTCGAGGGTGCGCTGCCCGCGGCGGCGCTCCCTCGAACGGTCCCTACCGAAGCGGGCTTCGACTTCGTGGATGCGGGAGAGGAGGTCGTACGGCGCGAGGGCGCAGTAGCCCGTCACGGCCGCGTTGATGAACCGCGGCTGATCCTCTACGTAGAGCGGTTCGCTCTCATATAACGAAGAGAGCCGCGCCTCGGCGAGGAAGGCCGAAAGGTCCGCCGCCGCGGCCCGGAGTATGGCGCGGCTGTCGCCGCGGTTCGAGCCGAGGCCGAGCGCCACACGGGCGCCGGCCCTCGCCGTCGCCGCGGCCGGGGAATCAGAAGAGGCCGTCTTCGAACCCATCGTCCCGGCCGCTTCCCTTCCCTTTCGCGACGGGAACGTCGTCCTGGAACGCGTCGTCCGCCGCTGCCGCGGCCGCGGAGGCGGCGGCCTTCGGCTTCGGCGGGGCCGCCTTGACCGCCGCCGCATTGGACGCGGCGGCCATGGACGCGGGCCGCACCGGGGCAGGAGCCGCGGGAGCCGCGGGAGCATTCGTCGCGGGCGGGTTGCCGTTCCTCCCCGGGAACATGAGGGCGCGCAGCTTCTGCTCGATATCTGCGGAGAGCGCGGGATTGCTTTCCAAGTACGCCTTCGCGCTGTCCCGCCCTTGTCCGATCTTCTCCTCGCCGTAGGCGTACCAGGCGCCCTTCTTGTCGATGATCTCGTACTTCACCGCGGCGTCCACCAGGCTGCTCGAGGCCGATATCCCCTTCCCGAACATGATCTCCAGTTCGACCTTCCGGAAGGGAGGCGCCACCTTGTTCTTCACCACCTTGACGCGGACACGGTTTCCGACCGCGTCGGCGTCGCCCTTCTCTATGGTTTCCATCTTGCGGACTTCCAGGCGGACGGAGGAATAGAACTTGAGCGCGTTGCCGCCGGTCGTCGTCTCGGGATTTCCGAACATGATCCCGATCTTCATGCGGATCTGGTTGATGAAGATGAGGATGGTCTTGGATTTTCCGATGGTGGCCGTGAGCTTGCGGAGCGCCTGGCTCATGAGCCGGGCCTGGAGGCCGACGTGGGCGTCGCCCATGTCGCCTTCGATCTCGGCCTGCGGGGTGAGGGCGGCGACGGAGTCCACGACGATGACGTCCACCGCGCCGGACCGCACGAGGCTTTCGGTGATCTCCAGTGCCTGTTCCCCGGTATCGGGCTGGGAGACCCAGAGCTCGTCGATATTGACGCCGAGGTTCTTCGCGTAGGTCGGATCCAGCGCGTGCTCGGCGTCCACGAAGGCCGCGATGCCGCCCTTCTTCTGGGCTTCGGCGATGGCGTGGAGCGCCAAGGTGGTCTTTCCCGACGACTCCGGGCCGTAGATCTCGATGATGCGTCCCCGGGGGTAGCCGCCGATGCCCAAGGCTTCATCGAGCAGGATGGAACCCGAAGGGATCGTCTCGATTCCCGCAACGTCGATGTGGGCGCCGAGCTTCATCAGGGAACCGGCGCCGAATTGCTTTTCTATCTGGAGCCGGGCGGCTTCCAGGGCCTTGCCCTTTTCCTCGTGGGACGCCGCGGGATCTCCGCGGGTTTTTTCGCTCTCGCTCATTTTTGCCACTCTAGCCTCCCCCACGCGTACGCTCCCGCCGCGTTCCGTGCTTGCATGCGAACGATCATACCATACACATAATCGCGTCGTTCCATCAAGGAAGACCCGAAAAGTGCTCGACGCCGCGCGGGAGTGCGGATACAGTAATCGATATGAGGAACGCCTTCGCGATCGTCGCGACCCGGCCCATGCGCGGTTACGCGAGCCACGTGGCCGAAGTCTTGAAACGGTATCCGAGCTTCATGGATTGGGCCGAAGGGATAGATCGCGTGGACGCGCTCAAGACGGATCGCTTCGCCGACGGGGAGCTGGAAGTCTCGGTAAACGCCTCCTTGCGGGGAAAGGACGTCTATCTGTTCGCGAGCGCCGCCCGCAACGAGGCGGGCGTCGTCGTGGAAGAAGCCAAGATCGAGCTTTACCACGCGGTGGACGCGCTCAAACGGTCGCAAGCCGAACGTATCATCGTCTTTGAGCCCTTCGTGTCCTGTTCCCGGTCCGACCGTACCACGCGGCGCAATTCGGTGGGGCTCTGGATACACTTCAAGACGCTCTCGAGCCTCGGCGCCGACCACATCATCACCTACCAGCTCCACTCCGATAAGTCCAAGTCGATGCTCGACCCGACCGCGTGCGCGATAGACGACGTGCCCGGCCTCCATTTGCTCAAGAAGCGACTCTGCGATGTCTACATCCGCGACGCGGAAACGCTGGAACGGGAGGTCAGGACGCATTGGGCCTTCTGCTCCGTCGACGCGGGCGGGGAAAAGCTGGCGCGCCGTTTCGCGAACGCCTTCGGCGCGCCCCTCGTGATCGCCCACAAGCAGCGGGACTATACGCAGGCCAACACCATCAGCTCCATCAACATCCTGTCCGCCGTACCGCTCGAGGGGAAAAAGCTCTGGATCGTGGACGACATGATCGATACCGCGGGCTCGGTGGAAAGCCTCATCCGCGCGCTCGCGCGGCTCAAACCCGCCGAGATCAATATCGCGGCCGTGCACGCGGTCTTCTCGCCTCCCGCCACGGAGCGGCTCGCGCGACTCTCGGCGGAAGGGCTTCTCCGGCGCGTCCTCGTGACCGACACCGTCTTCTGCCCCGCGTGCATTCCCGACGATATCCCGGGACTGGAAGTCGTCCCCTCCTCCGAGCTGTCGGCCTCCATCATCGCTACGATCGCCTGCGACGAGTCGCTTTCCAATCTCTTCGCGCCCTTCGACGCCGAGCGGTACCTGCGGGCCCCCCGGCTGCTCTGACGTCGATCAGAAGAGCTTGCGGGAGTCGAGGAGGATGGTGACCGGACCTTCGTTGATATAGGCGACGCGCATGGAGGCCTGGAACACGCCGGTCGCCGTGGGCAGCCCCCGCCGGCCGAGTTCGGCGACGAAGTGCTCGTAGAGCGCCTTCGCGATGGCCGGAGCGGCCGCGTCGGAATACGAGGGGCGGCGACCCTTGCGCGCGTCCGCGAGCAGGGTGAATTGGGAGATGACGAGCGCCCCGCCGCCGATGTCCGCGACGGAGAGGTTCATCTTTTCCTGGTCGTCGGCGAAGATCCGCAGGGCGGCGATCTTATCCGCCAAGTAGGCCGAGTCTATCTCGGTGTCCCCCGCGGCGACCCCGAGATAGACGAGGACGCCGCGCTCGATCCTGCCGGTTACGGCCGAATCCACGGAGACGCTCGCCGCGCTCACCCGTTGCACGACGGCCCTCATTTCTTTCCTTCGCCGAGGGACGCCGCCTGGTGGAGGGCGACGCCCTCGATCCTGAGCGCGTTCTCGCCCGCGGCGGCGAGCGTCGGGACGACGCGGCCGAGGATTTCGAGCGGACGTTCCTGGTCCACCGCGACGGCGAAGTCGAACCGCACCTTCACGATGCCTTCGAGGGCGTTGCGCGTATCGTAGCCGACCAGGAGATCGAACGAAGTGGCCCGCTCCTCTTCCACGAGATTCGCGGCCATGCCCCGCCAGATCACGTGGCAGCCCCGGTATAGGACCGGTTCGGCGGCGACCAGCGAATAGCTAAAGCGATCCTTGAGCGTATCGAAGCCGGGTACGACGGCGAAGGACGCGAGGATGCGCGCCTTCTCCTTCACCGCCTCGGAGGCGTTCGACTCCAAGATGCGGTTCAGCTCGACCCGGGCCGCGTCGTCGCGGTATTCGCGGAAAAGGCGCTGCGCCGCGGCGTACGCGTCGAGGATTTGCCGCTTCGTGAGGACGTAGCGGTACGCGCCGCCGACCTGCACGGGCCCCTCCCGGTCCTCCGCCGCGAGGTCGGTGCCTTCGAGGCCGGGACGCCCCGTTCCCGTGGGGAACGGCGACGCGAGTATACCGAACGCGAAAAGCGCGGCCAGGGAGGCGAGGCCCGCGAAAAGAACGCCGGTGACGAGCAGCGCGATACGGCGCGCCGCGGCGGGCAGCGAGGGTGCCGGCGGATAGAGCCGCACGAGTTTTCCCGCCTCGATCCACGCTCCGAGAGTCTCCGGGTCGCCGCGCTTCCGAACGACGTCGAGGGCCCGCTGCGCGATCCGGTTGCCGCTTTCCTTATCGAGGATATCGAGGTAGAGATCGATCGCGCGGTCGGTTTCCCCGCGCCGGAGATGGAGGGCGGCGAGTCCCAGGAGAACCCCGGGATCGCGCATCTTGATCTCCCGCGCGCGCCGGAAGTAGGTGAACGACCCGCCGAAATCGCCGGCGCGGAGACAGGCGTAGCCGAGTATGTAGTAATACCGGAAAGAATCGTGGTAGCGGACGACCTCAGGCTCAAGAAGTCGTATGGCCTCGCCGTATCGGCCGCGGCGCGCGAGCCGCGCGGCCTTGGCCAGGAGGGAATCTGCGTTCATTTGCCCTCGTTACTGCCATGTCGTTCGTTGAGGCGCTCCATGACGGCTTCCAGGGCGGCAAGCTCTTCGTCGGAGACGGATCCCCCCGCGGAGACCGCGGCGTCGATGCGCGCGAGGAGGTCCCGAACGGTGACGAGGTCGGTCCTCAAGGCGAGCTCGGGCGATTCGGCCTCCTGCACGCTGGCGCTCAGCAATCGCGAGAGGCCCTCATCGACCGCGGTCGGGGCCGCGGAGAATCCCGCATCATCGGCGGCGGCGAGCAGGACGCTCGCGCGGCGACTGGCGCCGCGTGAGAGCGGCAGCGGGTCGAAGTAGTAGCAGACCGCCGAATCGTCAATGGAGTACGGCAACAGGTTAAAGTTGCGCCCCGGGCTCGGCGTGACCTTCCACGAGGCGTCGTTCAGACGCTTCCAGTTGGCGAAGTGCACGGAGTTCGGGAGGGCGTCGGCGGGCGCGGCGAGGCTTCCCATGAGTCCCGCGGCGTCGTTTTTAGAGAACCACCAGCGATCCCCGTCCGCGGCTGGGTTCAGGACGGTCTCGGAGGCGAGCTCACGGCGGTCCGTGGTGAAGTGGGCCCGATCCTTTTCTCCGAGCTTCGTATCGATGAGGACGCGGAGGGCGACCTCGGCCGCGCGTTCCCCCCGGTTCTCCACCTCGATATCCATGCGGACCCCGTCGGCGAGGGCCGCGCTCGCGGTACGAATGAAGGTGAAGTTCTGCGTCACCGCGAAGTCCTTGGATTCGAAGAGCAGGCGTGCTCCGGTGTCCGTTTTCTCGGTGCGGAAGCGGAAGGCGGAGGTATCCCCGAGCCTGAGGGACCGATCGTTCACGAGAAGCGCGATGAACGAGGTGCGCGGATCCTGGTCGACGAACAGCGCCTCATAGCGCTCCTTTTTCATGTCCGTCAAATAGTAGAGCGAGAAACGTCCGGTGGATTCATGCAGGACGAGTTTCACCCGCCCTTCCTTGACTTCCAAAGCGCCGACGGCAAAGGGAAGGGACGGGAGGATCGCCAACAGGAGGAGGAGTACCTTCTTCATTTCGCTTCCCCCGGCTCGGCGGCGCCGAGTTTCTCTTGCACTTTATTCTGGAGTTCCAGCGCCTTCGCCTTGAGGGCGAGGAGCCGCGCGACCCGTTCGCTATCGCCGGGAGTCTGGGGCGCTTGAGCGGCGGGAGCGGGAACCGGCACCGCGGGCGCGATCGCCGCCGGCTGTTCCGGGGCCGGGATCGACGAGAGCCGCGCCGCCGCGAGCTGCTCGGCGAGTTCCTTGTTCTCCTTCTCCAGATCGGCGAGGCGGCCGTCCTTGAGCATCTCGGCAATCCTTTTCTGGTACGCCACGATGGCCTGTTCGTACGAACGCTCCCGCCGTTGGTATTCTTCCACCGTCCTGAGCGATTCTTCGTGGCTCCATTTCAAGAGTTTGAGAAGTTCGGTCTCGATGGCCTTCTGATCGATGAGCGCGACGCGATAGTAGGCCGCTTCGTATTTGAGGCTGGTCGGATACCGCTCGACGATGAGGGAGAAAACCGACCGCGCGTCCTCGAGCCGTCCGAGGGCGTAGAGGCTCTCTCCGATCCAGAAGGCCGCGGCGGATTTCCGCTGGTCATCGACCGCCAGATCGGAATAGGTTTTGAAGGTCACGATGGCGTCGTCGTATCTTCCGAGATGGAAGAAGGCCCGCCCCTTTTGGTAGGCCGCCTCGTTGGCGCGCTTCCCCATCGGGTCCGCGGTGATGAGCGCGTCCAGGTCCCGCGCGGCGGCTTCGAAGTCTCCCGCGCCGATTTCGGCCAACGATATCCAGTACGCGGCTTCGGAGGCCTCGTCCTTCGAGGTCAGGGTCGCGGCCGCCCGTTTGAGCTCCAGGACGGCGTCGTGCCATTTCGCTTCCCCGTAGAGTTCCACGCCGCGCGCGAGCGCGGCGGGTATGGACGCGGGAAGATCGTCCGCGAAGGCCGCGGCAACGCTCAGAAGCGCCGCGAAGATAAGGCTCACCCCTCGTTTGGTCATCGATGGAACTCCTCTCCCGATTTTCGGCACGACGAGGGCAAAACTCAAGTGAAGGCCTAACCCCGCAAGGTCCGCACGACCGCAGCCTTGTCCGGAGCCGCGAAAAAGGCCGAACCGGCGACGATCACGTCGACGCCGGCTTCGCGCGCGGCGGCGGCGGTTTTTTCGTTGAGCCCGCCGTCGGCCGAGATGAGGAAGGATAATCCGCGTTCCTCCCTGATGCGGCTGAGGCGCCGGGCTTTCTCAAGGCAGGCGGGGATGAGCGTCTGGCCGCCGAACCCGGGGTTGACGGTCATGACGAGCACGAGGTCGACGAACGGCAGGATCTCCTCCAGCGCCGAGATCGGCGTCGAGGGAACGAGGCTGATGCCCGGTTTCTTTCCGAGTTCCCTGATGGCCTGGACGGTCCGGTGGGCATGGACGCTCGCCTCGATATGGAAGGTAATGTTATCCGCGCCCGCCTCGGCGAAGGAGGCGATGAGGGCTTCGGGACGTTCCGTCATGAGGTGGACATCGAAAACGGCGTCGGTATGGGGCCGGAGGTCCGCGACCGTCTTCGGGCCGAAGGTCAGGTTGGGCACGAAGGCGCCGTCCATGACGTCCAGGTGGACCCACTCGGCCGATGAGGCGGCAATCTCCGCGACCGCTTCGCCGAGGCGAGAAAAGTCCGCGGAAAGTACTGACGGCGCAACGATTCGCTGACTCATGGGCTCGATGATAGCGCCCCCCCTTCCCTTTGTAAAGGATCGGTAGGCGGCCGGGCGCGGCAGCGGACGCAATTGACTAAGCCGGTCGAAATGGTATAATAAGAAAAAGGCGCCTGTTGTATCATCAAAGCGCCATACTGTTCAAGACATGGATGCCGAAACGACCGTACAGGGGCTCCTTCAGAAAGCCTATGACAACCTGAAAGCCTCGGAAGCGTCGGCCGCTGTCCTCGCGCTCGAAGAGGCGCTCAGGACGGATTTTGAGCATCCCGAGGTAGTGTACGCCCTCAAGTGCGTCAATTGGTGGCTCGAGCGGACCAAGCGCCTCGCCGACATAGGCGACGGGTACGAGCGCGGCGAGTTCATCCTGACGCAGTGGAAGGCGTTTTTCGTTTTCCTCGATCGCATCGGGCGCGACTATGACCGTTGCTTGTACGCGGTGCGGCGGTACGCGTTTTCTACCGCGTTGACTTGTTTCCAAGGGCTGCTCGCGGAGGGCGGCGACCGCCAGGACGCGGAACTGCTCCTGCGGCTCGGACGTTGTTACAAGGGCGTCGGGAATTACGATCTGGCGCTCAAGTATTTGGAGGAGGCCGCGCGGGCCAAGCGCGACGACGCGGAGGCCCTCGCGGAGCTCGCCGATGTCTATGCGCTCGTGGATGAACCGCGGGCCGCGAAGGCGCTTTTTCGGGAGGCTTTTTTCGCGAATCCCCAACGGATCGATGTCCGTGCGTTGGATTCCGAAATGGTGTCTATTCTGTGCGATAAGGTCCGCAGCCTCGGGTTCAAGAGTCCCGAGCTTGAGGAATGGATCCCCGTGTACGGCGTGCTGTTCGGGGTGTTTACCGTCAAGCGCGAGCTCCGGGCCATCGAGCTCGGGAAGCTCAAGCAATCGATTTTCTCGTTGGAGAACGAGATCAGGGACCGGCCCGGCGAGGCGGGAGTACTTACGCCGCGGCTGATCAACCGATATTTTTGGCTGATAGACCATTACGTCAACGCGGGCGAGGACGCGTCGAGGATCGATGAGACGTTGCTCAAGATAAAGATCCTCGATCCGCTCGTCTACGAACGGTATATCAATTGAAGGGCGCGTCGCGATGGACGCGCCGCGCTACTACGCACCGCGACGGTGAGGAGTCATGACGATGTCGGAAACGCTCGTGAAGAATGTGCAGGACATGCTGAACGAGGAGAAGTGGACACGAGCCACCCTCAGCAACTATTCGATCGGCCAGTTCAAGGAACTCGACGCTGTCCTCAAGGAAGCCCGCGAGGCGCGCGCCATGGACGAGCTCAAGAAGGTTTGTGACGAGCATCTCGGGCACACGAAGAACAGCATCATCGGATTGTACCTCTCCGGCATGGTCGCCCTCTCCCGCCAACTCATCGACGATTCCGCCCTCGTGAACCTCATCACGATCTTCGTGGACAACCACAAGTGGAACATCGTCGAGTATCTGTGCCAGCGCATCCTGGACAACGGCGAATCGAAGTACGCCCTCCGAATGCTCGCGGAATGCTTCCGTAACGCGAACAACGAGGAAGCGGTATTCGCGACCTGGGAACGCCTCATCAAGGTCGATTACGAGGAAGCCGATATCGCCAAGGCCCTCGCCGAGTACTACGAGAAGAAGGGCGACGAGGCCGCCGCCGTCGACTACTTCAAGAAAGCCCTCCACCGGTACGTCAACAAGAAGCTCTTCACCAACGTCCGCGAGATCTGGACCAAGCTCGTAGCCTACTGCCCCGAGGAAATCGACTTCTTCCTTCACGTCCAGAAGAAGGTCGCGAAGAACGTCAGCGACGACAAGGCCGCCCTCCTCCTCCAGGAGCTCTACGCCGCCTACCGCAAGCAGGGCGACGTGGACACGTCCATCGCGATCCTCAAGCTCACCCTCCAGTACGACGACCGGGACTCCTGGGCTCGCAAGGAGATCGTGGAGTGCTTCCGCGCGAAGCACGCCGACCATAGCCAGCTCGAGGAATACATCAAGCTCTCCAACCTCACCCAGAGCTGGCGCAACGTCCACGAGGCCATCGCTGATTTCGAGAAGCACATCGCCTTCGACTCCGGCAACTTCGTCTTCCACCGGACCTGGGGCGTCGGCCGCATCGCGAGCGTCAAGGGCGACGAGATCGTCATCGATTTCGCGAAGAAGAGAGCGCACGCCATGTCGCTCAAAATGGCCGTCAACGCGCTGCAGACCCTAAGCAAGAACCACATCTGGGTGCTGAAGGCGACCTGGAAGAAGGAGAAGCTCCGCGAGAAGGTAAAAGGCGATCCTGCGTGGACGCTCAAGACCATCATCCGGAGCTTCGACAATTCCTGCGATATCAAGCACGTCAAGGCCGAGCTCGTTCCGAGCGTGCTCACCGCGAGCGAATGGACCACCTGGAGTTCCAAGGCGCGGGAGATCCTCAAGTCGGACCCGTCCTTCGGCGTCAATCCCGAGAACATCGATCTCTTCATGGTCCGCGACCGGCCGATCAGCGTGGAGGAGAAACTTTTCAACGAGTTCAAGGCCGAGAAGAATTTCTTCGATCGCGTGCAGACCGTGCGGACCTTCACGGCGATGAAGGACGCGGAGCCCGACTCCGAGTATTTCGCCGAGATGTTCAACTACTTCTCGAGCTACCTCAAGTCGTATACCCAGGCGAACGAGAACGTCGTGGCCTCCTATTTGCTCGTCAAGGACCTCGTCAGCCGGTATCCCTATCTCGGCGCCGGATTGCAGTTCAATTTCGCTGAACTCTTCGACGAAATCGAGGACGTGGTGGCCATCTTCTCCGCCCTCAAGGATACGCGGCTCAAGGAGGAATTCCTCCACCACGTCAAGCTCTTCGTTCCCGCCTGGGCCGATATCTATCTGAAGCTCTTCCCCTACGCGCTCCTGCCCTCCATCGTGGAGGCGCTCAAGAACGAGGGGCTCGAGGACAAGCTCGTCGCGCTGGTCCAGAACTGCTACGAGAATTACCGCGAATACCGGGAAGCCGTGGTCTGGATCTTCAAGAACCTCAAGGACGAAGCCTGGTTCGCCCGGACGGGCCTTTCCTACGAGAAGCTGCTCATCACCCTCGTGCATGTGATGGACCTCACCTATCGCGAGATAGAGAACCACCGCGACACCACCGACAACCGGAAGATCAACAAGCAGGTCCAGACGATACTCTTCAAGGAGGGCGTCCTCGACGCGTTCATCGACGCGGCCGACGAAGACACGATCACCCGTATCTACACGCTCGTGGATGACGTCAAGGATCTGGATCCCGCCCTCAAGATGCGCCTGCGTAACCGCATCATCGACAAGCGGCCGAGCTTCAAGTTCTACGGCGTCGAGGAGAAGACCGTCGTGACCCGGGGCCTCATGGTGACGAGCGCCAAGTACCAGGAAAAGCAGAAGACGCTGCAGCACATCATGGAAGTGGAAGTCCCCGCGAACTCCAAGGAAATCGGCTTCGCCCTCTCCCTCGGCGACCTCCGGGAGAACGCCGAGTACAAGGCCGCGAAGGAGCGGCAGGAGATCCTCAACGCGACGGTCGCCAAGCTCAAGGACGAGATCGAGCGCGCCCAGCTCTTCGATCCGTCCACGATCAACGCTTCCCGCGTCGCGTTCGGAACCGTCGTGTCGCTGTTCAACGAAACCGAGGGCGTCGATGAGCGCTACACGATCCTCGGCCCTTGGGAATCCGATCCGGACAACAACGTCATCTCCTACCTCTCGCCCTTCGGCGGCGCGGTGCTCAACCGGAGGGTCGGCGATAGCTTCGAATTCCTGATCAACGACGAGAGCCTCAAGTACACGGTCAAAGACATCGCCGTGGCGGAACTGTAACGGAGGGGCGCGGTCTATCGGCCGCGGGCTATCAGGTCCGTTCCCCTTCCGGGGGAACGGACATCCTGGATTCGGAAAGGCGCCATGAAGAAAACGTCGTTCACGCTCGGGTTGCTCTTGCTGGCGGGCGTTTTCGCCGCCGCAGAAGAGCAGAGACCCATCGATCTCGTGGTCGTGCTCGATACGTCATCGAGCATGTACGCCTCGTACCGAGACGTATCCGAATACGTCGTCGGCCCCATGCTCAAGGAGTTCTTGCGCGTCGGGGACACCTTCCACCTCATCGGTTTTTCCGGAGCTCCGCGGGCGGAGATCTCGCGCAGGGTGGAAGGGGTCGGCGACGTGGAGACCATCGTGGGCAGGATGCTGCTCATGTACCCGCTGGACCCGTACTCCGACGTCATCGCGGCCCTCGAATACGTATCCCGCTACCTCGCCGATCTCCCCGATACGCGTCCCAAAACCATCGTATTCATCTCCGACGGCGAGCATGCGCCGTCGCCTTCGAGCACCTATGCGGGCCTCGACGCGGAGGCGGTGAAGACCCGTCTGGCCGAAACGACGGCCCGGCTCAAGGGTAACGGGTGGACCTTCCATTTCCTCCGCGTCCCCTTCTCGGGCGAGGGCTCGCTCGCGCCTCTACCCGGCATGAAGTCTTCGCGGCCGCAGGTCGCGGAGAAGGCAGAAAAGGGCGAACCGATCGGAAAGGCCGGAGACAGCGCCGAGATCCAACCCGCGTCCGCGAAAAAAGCGGAGAGGGCGCAGGATAACCAGGGTACCGAGAAGAACGGCCTCGACGTTTCCGATACGGTGGCAGATCTGTTGGCCGCTCCCGTCGTGGATTGGTCGGCGGAGGAGTCGCAGGCGTCCATCGGCGCCATCGTGGGGGCCATCGCGGTCGACTTTCCGAAGGAATTGGGAAAATCGGGCCGGAACATGGTCATTCCGCTGGTCGTGCGCAACCCTTCGCCCAAACCGGTGTACTTGGAAACGCAATCGATCCAGATAGACGGCGTCGACCGGATGGCGAAGCGCAGCTTCCGCGAACTCGCTCCTCGGTCGGAAGGGACGCTCAAGCTCTACGTGACGCTCCCGGCCGAGTATCCCGTGGGACGGAAGGTCCTGAAGGTCGAGCCTGCCTTTACCGGTTCGGTCCGCATCTCCCCCCAGTCCGGCGACGTTGCGGTGGAGATCGTGGAGGCGAACTTCGCCCGGTTCTTCTCCGCGGCGCTCCCTGCCCTCCTCTTCGCAGTGGGGCTCATCGCCGCGGCGCTGCTCGCCGTTCTCGTCATCGTGCTCTCGCGCCGCATGGCGTCGGCTCCGGGCCGCGTGGCATCCCATGCGGCATCGGAGTCGCGGGGCGCGCAGGAAAAACGGCGGTCGGTCGCGCCGGCCGAAGAGCCGCGGACAGTACGGGGCGAAGCGGTACGCCCGGCATCGGCGACCGCAGGTCGGCCCTCTGCCGCAGGGGACGCTTCGGCAGCCGGAGCGCCGGCAGCCGCCCCGATCGGCGCGCCCCTTTCGGCGTCTCCGTCCGCAGCGGCCGTCCCATCGAAGACCGCCGTCTCCGCGGGAACCGGGCGCGCCAATCCTCCGGACGACACCGCCGCCCTCCTCGCAGGGTTCGCTTCCCGGTCGGCGGCCGATGAAGCTTCGCGAAACTCCTTCCTCGCGGCTCGATCGGCTGCGGAAGGCGAAACCGCGCGGTCGGCGCCTCCTGCGCCTATCCCGGCCGTTCACGCGGCGGCTCCCGCCGTTCGCGCCGAGCGGCGCGAGGCGGCTCCCCTCGTTCCGTACGAGGTCCGGAAGGCCGATGCGCGCATCATGCTATCGCTCTTCGTGGAAGACCAGAATACCATGATCGGCAGGAGGAATATCCACCTCGTGAAGGCGGGTTCCACCCTCAGCATCGGCGGCGGCAATTCAGATTTCTTGGTCTTCCTCGTGCCCGTTCCTAGGCGCATCGCGGAGGTCCGGTTCGATGGAGAAAAATGCATCTTGGTGCCGCGTAGGCCGGAATTCTTCCCGGATATCGGCGCCGAACCCGTCGTGGATTGCGTCGGCAAGACGATCCGCGTGGTCTCGCAGAAGGGCTATGAACTGAAGATCCGGCTGGACCGGTTCCAGGATCCCCTTTCCACGCTCAATCGATTCCTCCACTCCATCGACGTCCCCGGCCGTTAAGTCGGCTTACGGAGCTTCGAACGAGGCGAGGACATCCCTGGCGCGGCGGGAAACCGCCGCGTTCTTGTCTTCGGTGAGTTTGGCGACGTCATCGGAAAGCGCACGGAATTTATTCCCCCGCACGAGGTCGAGAGCGTACAGCTTATCGGTCAAGTCCGCTGAACCCAAGAGGCGCCGCGCGAAATCTTCCAAGTCCGGGGATTTCGCCGCGGCGAGCGCCTTGAGCAACCCGTTGGCGAGGGCCGTTCTTTTCTGGCTCTTCGCCTCCTCGAGGGCCGCGACCACCGCGAGCGCGCTCTCCCCGCTTCCGGACGCCAAGAGCGTCTCCGCCGCGACGACGCGCGCACGATCCGGATTCTTCTTCTCGTCGAAGACCTCCCGGACGTTCTGGAGCGCTGGGGCGCTGCCGATCTTTCCGAGCGCCCTGATCGCGTCGTCGCGGACCGCGGCTACCTCGTCGCGTTCCGCGCGATAGCGAAGGTAACTCACCGCCGCTTCCAGTTTCCGCTCCCCCGCGGCCTTCGCGGCGGCGGACCGGGTCTTATAGAAGGAATCCCGGAAGGCTTCCAGGATCGCGGAGTCCACCTTTTCTCCCGTGAAGGGACCGAGGGTCGCGACAGCGACCGCGCGGACGTTCGGGTCTCCGGTGCCGAGGGCTTCCAGGACCGCCTCCAGCGCCTCGGGATCGCCGATCTTGCCTATGGATTCCAGGGCCGCCATCCGGCGGACGGCTTTTTCGTCCCCGTTACGGGCGAGGTCGCTCAGGAAGGGGGTGGCCTTCTTCGAACCGAGGGCCCCGAGCGCCCCGATGATAGATTGCTTAACCCCCTCGCCGATCTCCCGATCTTCGAAATAGGAGAGCAGGAAGGCGGCGTTCCCGTCGGCGTCGTCCCCTCCGGTCTTCCCGAGCGCGCGGACGGCCCCGTCCTGAAAACGGGTCTCCTCGGCGTCCAGGATCTCGCGGAGCGGAGCGGGAGCCTCCCGGGAGGCGATATCTCCGAGGTACCCGATCGCGGCGTCAACCGCCTCGTTCGCCTCTTGATCCCGCTCGCGGAGTATCCTGAGCGCCCGGGACTCCGCGGTCGCGTTCTTCTTCCTGGCGAAAAAGCCGAAGACTGACGACGCGATCTTGCCGTTTTTGGTGGCTTCGAGCACGCGGAGGAGTTCGTCGTCAAGGTAGTCGGTCTTTTCCGCTTCCAAATCGATCACGAGTTTGAGGATCTCGGCGTCGGTCCCGTACCGTATCGTGTCGCGTCGCCGCGCCTCGATCTCGGCGGCGGTAGGCGCCGCGTTAGGCTCCGCGGTCGGCGCCGCCGCGCCCTCGGCCGCGAATACGCCCCCGGCGAGCGTCACGGAGAGGAAGAACGCGAAAAACCGACGGGATACGCTCATGCGCCCTCCTGGTATCGCGCGAGGAACGCCTGCTTGAAGGCGAGGAAGGTGTCGGATTCGATCGCGGCGCGCGCGTCGAGCACCAGCCGGTGGAGGAAGTGCAGGTTATGATGCGTGACGAGCATGGCCGAAAGGATCTCGCCCGTCTTGTACAGGTGCCTGAGGTAGGACCTGCTGTATTCTTTGCAGACAGCGCAGGCGCATTCCGGATCGAGCGGACCGAAATCGAACTCGTTGCGCTCCTTCTTGATCGCGAGCGGGCCCCTGCGCGTGAACGCGAGACCGTTGCGGGCGGTACGGGTCGGAAATACGCAGTCGAACATATCTATGCCGTTGGCTATCGCTTCCAGGATGAATTCCGGGGTGCCGATGCCCATCACGTACCGCGGCTTATCTTCGGGAAGAAGGCGCGCGGTGTGGGCGAGTTGGAACGCGAAAACTTCGAAGGGCTCGCCGACGGAAAGCCCGCCGATGGCGATGCCAGGGGTGTCGGCCGCGACGACCGATTCGACGCTCCGTTCGCGCAGGTCATCGTAGAAGTTGCCCTGCACGATCGCGAAGAGCTTGCCCTCGTAGTGGTCGGGCCCCGCGGACCAGATGCGTTTGGCCCTCTCGAGCCAGGCGGTCGTGATGCGCAGGGCCTTCTCGGCCTCGCGGTATTCGGTTCCCCAGCTCGTGCAGACGTCCAGCTGCATCTGCACGTCGCTGCCGAGGATGGTCTGGATCTCCACAACCTTTTCGGGCGTGAGGGTATGGAGGGAGCCGTCGATATGCGAACGGAATTTCACGCCCTCGTCGGAGATCTTCCTGAACGGCGCGAGGGAAAAGACTTGGAATCCGCCCGAGTCCGTGAGTATGTTGCGCCGCCAGCGCATCCACTCGTGGAGCCCGCCCGCCTTGCCGATGACCTCGGTACCCGGCCGCAAGTAGAGGTGATAGGTATTCGAGAGTATGATCTGGAAACCGATCGACTCCAGATCGTCGCGGGTGATGGCTTTCACGGTGCCGTTGGTCCCCACGGGCATGAACACCGGCGTCGCGACCTTTCCGTGGGGGAGCGTCATGATTCCGGTTCTCGCGCGGCACGTCGCGTCGTTGTGGATGGATTTGAAGATGGACGTAGTCGTCACGCTTGATTCCTTTAGGTGCGCGCCCTGCGCACGAGCAGGGCGCCGATTAAGATGAAGACGCCGGCCGGCGCCCATGCGCCGACGATCGGCGGCATATATCCGAGTTTCGCGAGCATCATGGAGAGCATTTGGGCGACATAATACACGACGGACATAATGAGGCTGATCAGAAGGCTCATGAGCAGGACGTTCTTGCGGAATCCGCCCCCCACGGCTACGGAGAGGATCATCACCACCAAGGGGGTCACCGAGAACGCGTACCGCCGATAGTAATCCGCGAGCGCTCCCGTGTACGGTAGTCCCGCCGCGCGGAGATCGGTGACGAAAGCCGCCGCCTCGGCGGCCCGTAAGTCTTCCACCGCGACCGCGTTCCTCCGGAAGGTGTCGGGTTGTTCGCGGTACCGTCCGTCGTGCTTGAACGAGGTGACCGTCACGTTTCCCTCGGACCATCGATACAGTATCGGATCTACGAAGTCCCAATAGCTGCCGTTCCACGTCGCGCGCCGCGAGGTGATGAGGAAGAGGAACCGCCCCGCCCCATCCCGTTCCACGATGGAGACGCCGTTGAGGGAGGAATCGGCGTCGTTGTAGAAATCTACGGAGTAGACGGTCCGGCCGCCGCCCGATTTGACGACGACGTCGGCCTCGCTGCCGCTCCGTTTTTGGTGGAGCAACACGCGCGAGATCTCCCGCTTCGTCTTCAAGGCGGGAACGACGACGACATCCTCAAAGAAGAACGAGGCGAAGGAAAGCAGCGCTCCGAGGACCAAAAAGCCGAGGGAAAGGCGCGCCAAGGGGACGCCGGAGGAGAATACGACGGTCAACTCGTTCCGCGCGTAGAGGTCCCCGAAGACGTACGCGGCGGCGAACAGCAGGGCAACGGGCAAGGCGTAGGAGGCGCACTTCGGCAGGTAGAGGAGCGCGACGCGGAGGATGTCGGCGGCCGCGGCGTCGTACGCGAGATAGCGCCAGAGATTCGCGAAAAGGTCGATGAGCTCTAAGAGGAGGATGAAGAATACCATGCCCGCCGCGAACACCGGCGCGAAGTGGCGGAGCAAATACCGATCCAGCGTCATAGCGCGAGTCTCAAGATCCCGATCAGGGTCCCGAAGGCGACTGCGGCTATATTGGGAAGCCACATGGCCCAGAACGGAGAGTACCCCAGGCGGACGCCGAGCGTTTGGCCTCCGATGAGCAAAGTCCAGTAGATGACCGCGATGATGAGTCCGACCCCGAAGCCCACCGATTGGCCGCTTTTCCGCGCGAATAGGCCGAGCGGCGTCGCGAGGAATACGAAGGAGAGCGCGCCGAAGGGAACGGAAAATTTCTTGAAATACTCCAGCCGATAGACGCGGAGCGAACGGTCCCGCAGGGCCTCGTCGATGAGTTCCTTCTCCTGGCCGAGCCGGGTGGCCGCGGAACCCCGCTCGTTCCACGCGGAATCCCGCGGACCGGCGCGCAGGGCCTTTTCGAGGGTGAGCGCCGCGGCGAAGGCCCTCGTACGTTTTTCTTCCGCCTTCGCCGCAACGGTAACTTCCTTTTTCCGGATTTCCCTCGCCACGTCCATGGAACTCATCTCGCGGGGACCCGGAGGTCCGACCGACTGCATGAGATCCTGCTGGCGGATGGAATACCTGATCTTTCCCGCGAGCGCGTAATCGAAGTCGGTCCGTACGTTTTCCTTGGCCGTATGCACGAACGCGTCGAAGAGGTCGAGGGTCAACGCCGCGTCGGCTTCCTCTTCCAGGCGCGCGTTCGTGGCGGCGATGACGCGTCGCTCCCCTGAAGACGTCCGGTCGAATATGAGGAGCTCATCGATCGTGCGTTCGCGCACCGTCCCCATCACGAGGACCGTGTTGTTGAAGCGCTTTACCGAATCGGATTCGAGCTCCATCGCGGGCGTCGTGAGGAGGAGCCGCCGATACAACTTGCCGAACTCGAGGGTGCCCGCGGGGAGCAAGACGTCGTTGGCGAAGAAGGAGATGAGTGAGACTGCGATGCCGACGGCGATGACGGGCGCGTAGACCGCCCGATACGGGAGGCCCGAAGACCGCATCACGAGTATCTCGTTGTCGGACGAAATCCGTCCGATCGCCATGAGGGTGCCGACGAGGGAGGCGAAGGGTGAGGCCATGGCCACGATCGCGGGGAGGGAATAGAGGATGAGCAGGGCCACCTGGGACGGCGGCACGTGCTTGGATAGGATCTCTTCCGCCATCAAAAGGAGCTGGTTGACGAAGAAAATGAAGAAGAAGAAGAGGAAGGCGACGAAGAACGAGAAGGCCGTTTCTTCCGCGATATAACGGAACAGCGTCCAGGGAACGGCGTGCATCCTTCGACGCATCGGCATCATACCCCCGTAGAACCGAAACCGCCGCTTCCGCGATCCGAGGGCGTCACGGCGTCTTTCTCCAGGAAACGGGCGCGCGATACCGGCGCGACGACGAGTTGGGCGATGCGGTCCCCGTCCGCAAGCGTGAACGTTTCCGAGCCTACGTTGACGAGGATGACCTTGATCTCCCCTCGATAGTCGGAATCGATCGTGCCCGGGGCATTGAGCACCGTCACCCCATGTTTCGCGGCCAAGCCGGACCGCGGCCGGACCTGCGCTTCGTAGCCCACAGGCAGCTCGATTTTTAGGCCGGTGGGGACGAGGGCGCGGCCGAGCGGCGGAATCGAGAGGGGCGCATCGATGCGCGCGGATAGGTCCGCGCCCGCGGCACCGGTCGTGGCGTACGCGGGAAGCCGCGCGCGGGGATCCAGGCGAACGAGGGCGACGATAGGGTCAGCGATTTCCATCAGTCCACCACCTTCATGCCGAGAGCGGTCATTTGATCCAAGGCCCGCTGGGCGGAGCGCGTGAAGGACCGTTCCGCGGTCCGCGCGCCCACGCCGTAAAAGATCGGCGCATGGACGAAAAACCGACGCATCGCCTCGTTGGCGGCCGCCGCGTCCACCTTCGCAACGCCGGCGTCGGCCTCGGCGGTGGAAAAATTCGGAGCGCCGTAGAGGGCTTGGCGCGCCAGCCTCCGCATGCGGTACTCGGCATCCGCCGCTGCTATCTTCATGCCGCCGCGGATATGGGCCTTCGCGTCCGCGATCTCCCCCGCCTCCAGGCCTGTCCGCGCGATGCGGACCAATTCTTCGGAGAGGGCGTCGACGAGGCGCGCCGCGGTTTCCTTGGAAGCGGTCGCGTAGACGCCGAAGAGCGAGGCGTCCTCCATGAGGCTCGGAGCGCTGAAGACGGAATAGCACAATCCGCGCCGTTCGCGCAATTCCTGGAACAGGCGGGAGCCCATGGATTCGCCGATCGCGGCGTTCGCCACCTCGAGGGCGTAGTATTCGGAAGACGGAATCGGGCCCGCGGCCTGGAAGGCGCAGAACGTCTGCACCTGTTGATGGGGAGAACGTCGGAACGGCTCTCCCGAACTCTTCGGCAGGGGCGGCGGAAGGCGCCGGGGCGGACCGCGGTGCCCTTCCGCCCCCGCGAACGCCGCCTCCACCGCATCGCGGACGCGGTCGCCCTCCACGCCGCCCGCGGCCGTGATCAGGGGCGGCAGACCGCGGAAATTATCTAGGTAGCGGCGATATACGCCTTCCCTTCCGAGCGCGCGGACGTCCCTGACCTCTCCCCCGATCTTGCGCGCGAGCGCGTGGCCGGGCCAAAGCCGCTCCGCGAAGGCGTCGGAGGCCGCTTCCTCAGGATCGTCGTCCGCGGCGACGATCTCGTTCTCGATGACGACCCGTTCGCGTTCGAATTCCTCCGCGTCGAAGCGGGAATCCGTCACGAGGTCGGCGAGGATGGTCAGGGCCGTCTCGAAGCCTTCAGCGGGCACGACCGCATGGACTGCCATGCATTCGCGCTCCGTGAAAGCGTTGATCGAGCCGCCGAGGCGGTCGATCTCCCGGGCTATGGAGAAGGCGTCCCGGCTGCGGGTCCCTTTGAAGAGCATGTGTTCGATGAAATGCGTCGAGCCCGCTTCATCCTGCGCTTCGTCGCGCGACCCGATGCCGTACCAAAAGCCGACGGCCGCGACTTCCGCCGCGGCCGCCTGATCGACGAGGAGACGGGACTCCCCGCCGATATCGAAACTCGATATCAACCGCGGCTCCGGTCCCGCCGGTGGTCGTCATCGCGGCGGGGCGGCCTGCTTTCCTCTTCACCGCCGTTCGGGTCGATCGCGTCGATGTAGGAGAGGTTGAGCCGACCCATCTTGTCCACCTCGAGGAGCTTCACGGGGATGCGCTGCCCCTCCTTCACGACGTCGGTGACGCTCGCGATGCGCTGGCGCGACAGCTTGGAGATATGGCAGAGGCCTTCCTTGCCCGGCAGGATCTCGACGAAGGCGCCGAAGTCCATGATCCGCTTGACGACGCCGTCGTACACGCGGCCGACTTCCGGATCCTCCACGACGCCCTTGACGGCGTCCTTTGCGTCTTCCGCGTTCTTGGCGGTCTTGCCGTAGATGGTGACCGTGCCATCGTTCTCGGTGTTGATGGTGACCGAGAACTGCTCGCAGAGGGCTTTGATGTTCTTGCCGCCCGGACCGATGAGGAGTCCGAGCTTCTCCGGATCGATCTTCATGGAAACGATCTTGGGAGCGAACTCGCTGATCTTTCCGGAAGGCTTGTCCAGGGTCTTGTTCATGATGGAGAGGATGTGGAGGCGACCACGCTTCGCCTGATCCAGCGCCTTCCGCATGACCTCGGGGCTGACGCCCGCGATCTTGATGTCCATCTGGAAACCGGTGATGCCTTCCTCGGTGCCCGCGACTTTAAAGTCCATGTCGCCGAGGTGGTCTTCCTCGCCGAGGATGTCGGAGAGCACCGCGTAGCGCGATCCTTCCGTGATGAGGCCCATCGCGATGCCCGCGACCGGCTTTTTCATCGGCACGCCCGCGTGGAGCATGGCGAGGGTTCCGCCGCAGACGGAAGCCATGGAGGAAGAACCGTTGGATTCCAGGATTTCGGAGACCACCCGGATGGTATAGGGGAAGTCTTCCTTTGAGGGGATCATGGCCTCGAGCGACCGGCGCGCCAGGTTGCCGTGGCCGATTTCGCGCCGTCCGGTACCCATGCGGCCGACCTCGCCGACCGAGTACGGCGGGAAGTTGTAGTGCAGGAGGAAGCGTTCCCGCTTGTCGCCTTCGATGTCATCGAAGATCTGCTCGTCGAACACCGTGCCGAGGGTGGTGACCGCGAGGGCCTGGGTCTCGCCGCGGGTGAACAGGGCGGAACCGTGGGTCCGCGCGAGCACGCCGACTTCGCAGGTGATGGCGCGGATGTCTTCGGTGCCGCGGCCGTCGACGCGGACGCCTTTATCCAAGATGGACGAGCGCAGGATCTCGTACTCCATCTCCTCGAAGAGGGCATCGAAGAGCTTCTTCTGCATCGCGTCTTTGAGCTGGTCCGCGTAGGTAGCCGCGAGATCGGCTTTGACCGCATGGATCGCGTCGCCCCGCTCGTGCTTGCCCTTGACGAAGCAGGCGGTCTGGAGGCGGGGATACGCTTCCTTCCGCATCGCGTCCTTATTCTCAAGGACGATCTTGGTCTCGGTGAGGGGGAGCTTCTCCTTGCCGGCGATCTCCCTGAGCTTGAGCTGGAGGTCGCAGAGCTCGCCGATGAAGACGCGCGCTTTCTCCAAGGCGGCGATCATGAGGTCCTCGTCCACTTCCTTGGCGCCGCCTTCCACCATCGTGATGCCGTCTTTGGTGCCGGCGACGACGATTTCCAGACGCGATTTTTCGATCTGTTCGTAGGTCGGGTTGAGGATGAGCTCGTCACCGATCGCGCAGATGCGGACGCCCGCGATAGGGCCCGCGAAGGGAATGTCGGAGATGACGACCGCGGCCGAAGCGGCCACGATGGCGAGCATGTCGGGCGGGTTGACCATATCGGCAGAAATCGTGGTCGGGACGACCTGGATATCGCGGCCGAAGCGCTTGTCGAAGAGGGGGCGCATGGGCCGATCGATGAGACGGGAGACGAGGATCTCCTTATCCTTCGGGCGGCTTTCGCGCTTGATGAATCCGCCGGGGATCTTGCCCGCGGCGTAATACTTCTCGTTGTAATCCACCGTGAGGGGGACGTAATCGAGTCCTTCCTCGGCGGAGTCGGAGGCGCAGGCGGTAGCGAGTACCGCGGAACCCGCGTACTGGGCGAAGACGGCGCCGTTGGCCTGTTTCGCCATGCGGCCGGTCTCAAGGACCATGTCCTCGCCGGCTATTTTAAGGGTAACTCTTTGGATCATATTTCCTACCAAGGGAACGCCCGTGCCGCGCATGCGACACAGACCGGCTACCCGGCGGAAACGACGATCACCGTCGCGGGCGCAGGGCGCCGTACAGGAAAAGGGCCCGGCGCCGGCCGCCCCCCGCGCGATGCGCGCGAAGCGGGCGGACACCGGCCATGACGTTACTTGCGCAGACCCAGCTTCTGGATCAGGGAACGATACTTCTCCAAATCCGTGCGCTGGATGTATTTCAGCATGCGGCGGCGCTGGCCGACCAACATGAGGAGCCCGCGCTGGCTCGACTTGTCTTTCTTGAAGGTCTTGCAATGCTCGGTGAGCTGGTTGATCCGCTCGGTGAGCAGGGCTACCTGGACTTCCGAGGCGCCCGTATCCTTCTCGCTCTTGCCGTATTTGGCAACGACGGACGCGATATCCTGCTTGTTCAAAGCCATATGTTTACTCTCCTTGTGCAACCACCGTTAAAAGTTCGACGCGCAACGCGTCGGCGACACTATTCGTGTCGGGGGACGAAGGTACGCGTACGACACCCGCGCGGATGTCGATGAAGCGTTTCGTCCTCATGGAGGGATTCCGGGCGACGAGGATCGCGGGGTACCGGCCGTCAGGCGGCGTTATCCGGCGCATGGCGCGCACGTCGAAATCGATCCAACCTTCGCCCGGGGTAGTAGGCGTTCCGGCCAGATCAAGCTCCACGTTCCGCCCGAGAAGGGCCGCCGCCTCGACGAGGTCGCCGGCTGAAATCGCGGTGCGGATACGGCTCGAACTGATCGGAGAGACGCCCGAAATGAGGGAGTCGAGGATGTCGGTCGCGATACCGTCTTCCTCGTTCATTCGCTTGAGCGCCGCCGCATCGGTATCGAGACGGTGTCCGCAGCGAAAATCGCTGCCCACGGCCAGATAACGCAGTTTTCCGCGGTCCTTGAGAAGACCGATGAAATCCTTCCCAGCCAGTTTACCGAAATTCCCGGAAAAGTCAATGAGGACCACGAGTTCCGCGCCGGCGGCGGCGAGGGCTTCGACCTTTTGGTCGAGGCTCAGGATGTCGCCCTCGTAGGCCCGCGGCCGCAGGACCGCCTTCGGGTTGGCACGGAACGTCACCGCCGTCGGAATGGCTTCGTCCCTGCGGGCCGCGACGCGCTCGAGCAGGAGGCGATGGCCGCGATGTACGCCGTCGAATACGCCCACGGTCATCGCCGTGGGACGATCGGGGACGAAGGCGCGCGAAACGAGGTCATCCCAGTCGACCACGGTCACGGCGCTGCCGTCCTTGACGCCACGTAGCCGTACTTCCACGTTCCGTCGATATATTCGGCGACGGCGAGGAATCGGCCCTCTTCATCGAAGATGCCGGCGAACGGCTTCGCTGCCGAAACGAAGGCCCCGGTCATCCACGACGGATCGATCGGCCTCCCGTTCAGTATGAGTCGGGAGAGTTGGGCGGTCACTACCGTGGTTGGAGCGCCGATGGCGGCGAAGGCGGCCATATCGATACGCCGCAGCCCTTCGCGAACCGCGCCGGCCGGGTCGTTCGAGACAGCGGGATCGGCCGCGTCCTCGACGCGGAAGTTCGCCACCTCCAGCCTGCACAAAGCGGCGAGGTGGGCCCGTGAGCCGGCCGCGAGGGCGATGTCCCTGGCCAAGGAGCGGATGTAGGTGCCCTTGGAACAACGGACGCGGATGCGCGCTGCCGTGCCGTCATAGGAGAGCAGTTCGAGCTCGCGTATGGAAACCGGGCGTTTCTTCATCTCGAGTTCCACGCCAGCGCGGGCCAATTCGTGGGCCCTGCGGCCGTCCACGTGGACGGAGGAATAGATCGGGGGAGCCTGGAGGAGGTCGCCGACGAACTGCGGGATGACTTTCTTCAGCGCGGACTCCGACGGCGCCTCGGCGGTCGCCACCGTCGTCCCCTCGGGGTCGAGGGTGTCCGTTTCACGGCCGAACTCGATCGTGCCCTCATACAGCTTGTCGCACCCGGTGAACCAGGGCACGAGCCGGGTGGACCGACCGACGAGCACGACGAGCAGCCCCTCGGCGAATTTATCCAGCGTGCCCGAATGCCCGACCCTGCGGGTTCCGAGGGCCCTCTTCACTTGGGAAAGAGCGTCGAACGAGGTAACTCCGCTGCGTTTATTCAGGAGCAGATAGCCGTCGGCTTCGCCGGCTTGCGTCAATCGCCCAGCTCCTCGGTCTTTTTCACCAGGTCGAAACCCTCTCGGATGCTCGCGTCCACGTGGAAGCGCAGGCGCGGCGTCTGCCGGATGTGCATCTTCGCGTTGAGCTGCGCTTGGATGAAACCGGCGGCGCTGGAAAGCCCGGCGACGCCGAGCGCGAGGCGCTTTTCCGTCTCGAAGCTTGATACGTACACGTCCGCGAACGAAAGGTCGCGCGAGACCTCGACGCGGCTGATCGAAAGGAAGGGATCGACCCGGGGGTCCTTCACCCTTCGCTCCACGATCAGCGCGCCGATCTCTTCCTGGATCTGGCGGCCGAGCCGCTCAAGCCGATATTCCGACATGGCTCCGGTCCGTTACGACGAACCGAGCTTGCGGGCGATCTCGATGACCTCGAAGACCTCGAACTGGTCGCCGACCTGCACGTTGTCGAATCCTTCAAGACCGATACCGCACTCGTAGCCGGAAGCGACCTCGCGGGCGTCGTCCTTGAACCGCTTGAGCGAGGCGATCTTACCCGTGTGGAGGACGATGCCGTCGCGGATGACGTTGATGCTCGCGCTCCGCTTGACGGTTCCCGTAAGCACGTAACAACCGGCGATCGTACCGATCTTGGGCACCTTGAAGGTATCGCGGACCTCGACGGTCGCGATGGTCTCCTCCTTGGTATCCGGCTTGAGCATCCCCTCCATGGCCTGCTGGATTTCCTCCACGACCTTGTAGATGATGTTGTACTTCCGGATGTCCACTTTTTCCTGGTCCGCGAGTAGCTTCGCCTGCGACGTGGGCCGCACGTTGAAGCCGATGAGGATGGCATTAGAAGCGGACGCGAGGTTGACGTCGCCTTCGTTGATCGCGCCGGGAAGGGCCTGGATGACGTTGAGCCGGATCTCCTTTGTAGAGAGTTTCTCCAGGCTGGACCTGACGGCTTCCACGGAACCCTGCACGTCGCCCTTGATGATGACCTTGAGCTCCTGGATGTCCCCTTCGTGGATGGTATCGTACAGGTTGTCGAGCGTGATCTTCTTGACGTTCTTGGCGTCCTCGAAGCGCTTGAGCTCCTGCCGCTTGAGCGAGATGCCGCGGGCGACTTTCTCGTCCTCAACGACCTGGATGGGATCTCCGGCGTTCGGGATGCCCTCGAACCCGAGGACTTCCACCGGCATGGAAGGGGTCGCCTCTTCCAGCTTACCGCCCTTGTCGTCGAACATGGCGCGGACCTTGCCCGGCCAGATTCCGGCGACGAAGGAATCGCCGACGCGAAGGGTGCCGCGTTCCACGATGACCGTGGACACGACGCCGCGTCCGTGGTCGATGCGGGATTCCAGGACCTTGCCCTCGGCGCGGCAATCGTAGTTCGCCTTGAGTTCCAGGATTTCGGCCTGGAGCAGGATGGCGTCGAGGAGCTTGTCGATACCCTGCTTCTTCAGGGCGGATATCTCGCAGAACATCGTCGTGCCGCCCCAATCTTCCGGCATGAGGCCGAGCTCGGAGAGCTGGTTCTTCACGCGGTCTGGGTTGGCTTCCGGTTTGTCGATCTTGTTCACCGCGACGATGATCGGGACCTTGGCGTCCTTGGCATGGTTCAAGGCTTCAAGGGTCTGCGGCATGACGCCGTCGTCGGCCGCGACCATCAGGATGACGATATCGGTCACCTGGGCACCGCGGGCGCGCATCCGGGTGAAGGCTTCATGGCCCGGCGTGTCGAGGAAGGTGATACTCCCTTTCGCCGTATCGACCTTGTAGGCGCCGATATGCTGGGTGATGCCGCCGAACTCACCCGAGGCGACGTCCGCGCTGCGGATGGCGTCCAATAGCTTCGTCTTACCGTGGTCGACGTGTCCCATGACCGCGACGACGGGAGGCCGGGGCGCGAGGGACGAATCCTCGTCCTTCTCCGTCTCGATGACCGTCTCGTCGTAGAGGCTCACGATATGGACTTCGCACCCGAATTCCG
Source organism: Spirochaetota bacterium (assembly GCA_023406985.1). Lineage (GTDB taxonomy): Bacteria > Spirochaetota > Spirochaetia > Treponematales > Breznakiellaceae > JAEXTK01. Next base: position 66,692 of record JAEXTK010000234.1, read on the forward strand.
AGGCGAGGATGGTGGCGGTCTCCGCGTCGATCTGCTGGTTGATGGTGACCATCATCCCCATCGACATGAGCTTCTGGATGAGGTCGGAAGCCTTGAGGTTCATCTTCCGCGCGAGTTCGGAGACGGAGATGACCTCCATGATGTCCACCGACTTGGGCACGGGATTCGCCATGCGCTGGGACTTCTTCTTCATCTGGAGGAGCTTCTCCTCCATCTCCTGGTCCCTGCGCTGATAGACGGGCTTCTTCGCCTTGAACGACTTCTTTACCGGGCCCTTGCCGTCGCCGAGCGGCGTCGCGGGAGCGCCGGGGCGACCGGGGCCGCCGGGACGCGGACCGAAACCGGGCCTGCCGCCGCCGAAGGGCGGGCGACCGCCGGGACCGCCCGGACCGCCGGGACGGGGACCGTAGCCGGGCCTGCCGCCCTGATAGCCGCCCTGACCGGCGGGACCTCCCTGGCCGTAGCCGGGACGGGGACCGTAACCGGGCCTGCTGCCCTGGTATCCGCCGGGAGCGCCGCCCTGGCCGTAACCGGGCCGCTGGCCCTGATAACCGCTGCCCGGTGCGCCGCTTCCGCCCTGGCCTTGGCCGTACGGAGGGCGGGGGCCCTGATAG
>JAEXTK010000034.1 GCA_023406985.1 Spirochaetota bacterium
GCCCCGGCCTCCGCGCCGTCCAGGCGGAGTCCCCTGCCGCGGCGCACGCTCGAGATTCCCAAGTGCACCACGAGGCCGAGGTAGTCGCGCGGGGCCAGGGCGGGGAGCATCCCCTTGGGGAGATTCGCGAGCGCCCGCTCCGCCGCGCGGAAGGGCTCGGCGGGATAGAGGCGGAGCAGGAGGGCGAGCGGCTCGTCGGGGCAGGTGTCGGCGAAGGCCTCGTTCCTGAGCAGCTCCAAGAGGCCGGCTTCGCCGTACTGCTCCATGATGATGGAGAGGAGGGCCTGGCGGCGCCGGGATTCGCTGCCCTCCAGCCGGACGCCGAGGCCCTTCCGGAGCGTGAGGTCCAGGCCGTGGAGGGCGAGCCAGGGCTTCAAGAGCTCCAGGTCGCGGCGGACCACGGCGACGGACGTACCGAGCTCGGAGGTGAGCGCGTAGGTCTTCACCACGCCGCCCGAGTCCAGGAGCAGGACGGCGAGCATGCGCCGTCGATCCTCGCTCTCCAGGTCCCGGGGCACGCTCAGCGCGAGGTCCGCCCTGCAGGCCTGGATGCGTTCGGGAGTTCCGATGAGGCGGAGCCCGAGCCCCGAGCGGCCGGAGAGCACGAGGCCGTAGTCGCGCCGGAGGGGCGCGGCCAGGCGGGCTATCTCCCGGTGGACGGTGCGGGCGCTCACGTTGAGGCTGGACGCGATGCGTCCGAGGGTCGCGCCGTGGGAAACGCCGCGCTCTTCGCTCAAGAGGAGGTCCAGTATCATCCGCTGTCGCTTGGTCAGGTCCATGCAGCCTCTCGGAAGAAACGGCCGCCCCGGAGCGTGCGCGCCTCCGGAGCGGTCATCGGTCGCGGGCCGGTCTTAGCCCTTGAGCTTTTCCACGAGCGCGTCGTACTCGGGGCTCTTGAGGAAATCGTCGATCGAAATATGGGTCGCCCGCGGGGCCGTCTGGCGGGCCCGGTCCGTGAGGGTCTCATGGGTGATCACGATGTCCGCGTCGCCGGGGATGTCGTTGACCGCGGCGTTCGTCACGGTGATCTTGAGGCCCGCCTTCTGGATCTTGGTGCGGAGGATGGAAGCGCCCATGGCGCTGGACCCCATGCCCGCGTCGCAGGCGAACACGATCTTCTTCACGCCGTTACCGGAGAGGGAGCCCACGTCCACTTTGAGTTTGGAACCCTTGAGGGCGGCGGTCTTCTCCGCGGCCTTGGCCAGTCCGTCCGCCTCCTCGTTCTGCTTGCTGAACTTGATGAACGGCAGGGCAACCGCGAAGGAGGCGGCCGCGCCGGTCACGACGCCGGAGAGCACGGGGAAGAGCCCGCCCTTCGGGGTCATGGCGAGATAGGCGAAGATGGAGCCGGGGGACGGCGGAGCCACGAGGCCGGCGCCGAGGATGGAGAAGGTGAAGGTGCCGACGACGCCGCCCGCGATGGCCGCGAGGATGAGGATCGGCTTCATGAGGATGAAGGGGAAGTAGATCTCGTGGATACCGCCGAAGAAGTGGATGATGACGGCGCCGGGGGCGGAATCCTTGGCCATGCCCTTGCCGACGAGCCAGTACGCCAGGAGGATGCCGAGGCCGGGGCCCGGGTTCGATTCGAGCATGAAGATGATCGATTTTCCGGCCGCGGCGGAATCCTGGATGCCGATGGGGCCGAGGACGCCGTGGTTGATGGCGTTGTTGAGGAAGAGCACCTTGCCCGGCTCGATGAAGAGGTTCGCGAGCGGGAGCATGTTGAGCGCCACGATGGCCTTGACGCCGCCGGCGAGGAAGTTCGACACGACGGTCACCGCGGGGGCGATGACGACGTAGGCGATGAGCGCGCAGAGCGTGCCCAGGATGCCGACCGAGAAGGTGTTGACGATCATCTCGAAGCCGGCCTTGACCTTGCCCTCGTACAGCTTGTCGACGTACTTCATGGCGAGGGCGGAGAGCGGGCCGACGATCATGGCGCCGAGCATCATCGGGATTCCCGATCCCGCGATGACGCCCATGGTGGCCACGGTGGCGATGACGGCGCCCTTCAGGTCGTAGACCATCTTGCCGCCCGTGTAGGCGATGAGGAGCGGCAGCAGGTAGGTGATCATGGGGCCGACGAGCTTGGCGAAGTTCTCGTTCGGGATCCAGCCGGTCGGGATGAAGAGGGCGGTGATGAGGCCCCAGGCGATGAAGGCGCCGATGTTGGGCATCACCATGCCGCTCAGGAACCGTCCGGACTTCTGGAGCCGGAGCCGGATGTCTCCTTGCGATTGCGTTACCGATTCGTTCATGTAGTAGTCCTCCGTGGCGCTATTGTAGGACCGTACCGGCGATCGGTGGGGTGAATGAAAATGCGCGCGCGTCAACAATGATGCTGACAAATCCGCTTTATTGCGGGAAGCGGAGCGCAATCGCGCTACCCGCGGCCGCTCCCCGCTGCGCGCGGCCTCGCTTCCCGAGGCCGCGCCCTATCGCTCGTATTTCAGCCCGAAGCCGTAGGGGAAGAGCCCTTCCTTGCCGTCGCCGTCGTTGATCGGCAACTGGGCGGCGTCCCGCGGCCAAGTGAAGGAGAGCGTACCCGTCGGCGAGGCTTCTCCGAAGAGGACGTCGGCGACGCCCGCGCCCTCCGTTCCGGGGAGCCAGGCGGCGACCGCCGCTCCGCTCGCCGCGATCTCGTCGGCGATGAGGAGCGGCCGGCCCGAGACGAGCACGAGGACGGTCGGAACGCCGGTCGCGGCGACGCGGGAGACGAGTTCGCGATCCTCCCGTTTGAGCCGGAGGTCCGCGCGGTCGCCGAACCATTCGGCGTAGGGCGACTCGCCCACGACCACGATGGCGAGGTCGGCCGCGGCCTTCCCCCCGGTCGGTCCGTCGGCCGCGTACTGCACCGCGATGCCCCGCTTCTCCGCGGCGGCTTCGATGCCTTCCAGGATGGTCGTGCCCGCCGTGATCGGCCCCGATCCGCCCTGCCAGGTGATGGTCCAGCCGCCGCACTGGGAGCCGAGGTCCTTCGCGAGCCCTCCCGCGACGAGGATGCGCTTCACGCCCGCGCCGACGGGGAGGACCTTCCCCTCGTTCTTGAGGAGCACGAGCGACTTCCGCACCGCCTCCCGGGCGAGCGACCGGTGCGCGGCGTTCCCGACCGAGCCGAGCAGGGAGCGATCCGCGAAGGGGCTTTCGAAGAGGCCCAGGGCGAACTTGAGCTCCAGGATGCGGAGGACCGAGGCGTCGATCCGCTCCGCGCTGATCTTGCCGCGCTCGGTCAGGTCGATGAGCACCTCGCGGACCTCGGCGAAGCCTTCCGGAGCCATGAACAGGTCGATGCCGCCGCGCACGCAAGCGAGGACCTGGTCCGGCGTCTTGCCCGGCAACTCCGCGTGGGCGTTCCAGTCCGAGACGATAACGCCGTTGAAGCCGAGCTCGCCGCGGAGGACGTTCGTCAGGAGCCTGTCGTTGGCGTGCATCCGCACGCCGTTGACCGCGGAGAAGCTCGCCATCACGGTCCGCACGCCGGCGGCGACCGCGGCGGTATAGGGAGGCAGGTGGACGGCCCGCAACTCCTTGTCGGTGATGCGCGCGTCGCCGCGGTCCTTACCGTCCTTGGTGCCGCCGTCCGCGAGATAATGCTTGGCGCTGGCCGCCACCGAGCCGTCTTGCTGGAGACCGCGGATATACGCGGCGCCGAGGGCCGCGGCCCGGTCGGGGGTTTCCGCATAGCTCTCGTAGGTCCGGCCCCACCGTTCGTCCCGGGCGACGGCGACGCAGGGGGCGAAGTTCCAATAGACCCCGGTGGCCTTGAGTTCCTCGGCTACGGCCCGGCCGATCCTTTCCGTGAGGTCGGAATCGTTCGCCGCGCCCAGGCCGATATTGTGCGGGAAGATGGTGGCGCCGCGGACATTGTTGTGGCCGTGCACCGCGTCCAGGCCGTAGATCATGGGGATGGCGAGCCGGGTGGAGAGCGCCGCCCGCTGGAGCCGATCCGTCATGTCGGCCCACGATTCGGCCGCGTTGACCGATGGTCCCATGCCGCCGCCGGAGAGGACCGAGCCCAGGCCGTACTTCGCCACGTCCTCGGGAGAGGCGAGGTTGCCGACCGCCCCCTGCACCATCTGGCCGGCCTTTTCCTGCAAGGTCATGTACGAGAGGAGATCGCGGGCGCGGGCGGCGGGCGGCAGGGTGACGTTCCGGTACGCGGCGTTGGCGGGCGGAGGCTGCAGGCCCGCGGAGGCCGCGGCCGGCTCCCCGCCGGAGGCCTCTCCGGCGCGTTCGGGATACTTGGCCGCGTCCGCTTCGGTGAACCGCCGAGCCACGCGGAATCCGACGTCGGCCAGGCGCTCCCGGGAGTCGGCGTAGTAGCGGTTGGCGGGCCGGAGGTCCTCGGCGTTGAATTTCCAGGACCCGCCGCGGAGGGCCTTCCATTCGCCCCACTCGGGTCCGCGGGGATCCTTCGGCTCGGCGCGGCGATCGTACTCCCCGTACGTGTCCCAACACCATTCCCATACGTTACCCGAAAGGTCGTAGAGCCCCAGTTCGTTGGCGGCCCGCGTCTTGACCGGCCGGGGGCCGTCGGCGTTGCCGTTGTACCAGGCGATCTCCTCCGCCTTGGACGAACCGGAATAGTCGAAGTGCCGGGAATAGCGGCCGCCCGAAGCGGCCCATTCGAACTCGGCCTCCGTCGGCAGGCGGTAGCCGTCGGCCGTCCAATCGGCCGTGACCACGCCGTCCGGTCCGAAGGCGTACACGCTCGTCCGTCCGGCCTTCTCGCTGAGGTGGTTGCAGTACGCGACCGCTTCCCGCCAGTCCACCCCGGCGGCGGGCACGCCCTTCACGGCCGGCAGGAC
>JAEXTK010000050.1 GCA_023406985.1 Spirochaetota bacterium
GCGGGGCCGCGCGTCGGCGGGGCCGCGCGTCGGCGGGGCCGCGCGTCGGCGGAGCCGCGCTCCCTTCCCACGGGCCGGCCCGCCGGCGTATCCTCCCCCCGTGAACGACGCCGAATTCCTCGTCAAGCTCGCGAACGCGCGGATGCCCTTCGGGAAGTACGCGGGTAGGCTCCTCATCGACCTGCCCGAACCCTACGTCGTCTGGTTCGCCCACCAAGGGTGGCCGGACGGCGAACTCGGCGAGCAGCTCGCGGCGCTCTATTCGATCAAGGAGAACGGGCAGGAGGGGCTGCTCAGGCCGCTCGTGCGGGGAGGCGGGCGATGACGGAGCGCGGCGCGGCGGACGGCGGGGCCGGCCGGGAAGCCGGTAGGTACGTGCTCGTCGTCTTCGTCCCGGCCGGAGACGAGGAGGCGTTGCTCGAGGCCGTCTTCGCCGCGGGCGCGGGCCGGCTCGGGGACTACGACCGCTGCGCCTTCGTCTCCCGGGGCGAGGGGCGGTTCCGGCCGCTCCGCGGCGCCGATCCCGCCATCGGCTCCGTCGGAAACGACGAGCGCGTGGCGGAGGTCCGGCTGGAATGCGTCGTGGCCGAGGCGGCGGTGGACGCGGTGCTCGCGGCGGTCCGCGCCGCCCACCCCTACGAGGAACCGGCGATCTACCTCCATCGGCTGGACGATCGCTGCCTCAGGCGTCCCGGCGATTGAACCAGGCGCGCTCCTCGAACCGCTTCTTCGGGTGATCGGCGGGGCGTTCGGCCGGGACGCCGACGGGCAGGACCGCCCGAACGCTCAGGCCCGCCGCCACGCCGAGCAGCTCCGCCAGGCGCTCCGCCCGCTGTTCCGATCGGAGCGCCCCGTCGATCCAGACGCTCGCGTACCCCAAGGCCGTGATCGCGAGCAGGAGATTCTCCGTCGCCGCCGCGTAGTCCTCCACGCCGAAGCGGTAGTCCTCGCCCGGGGAACCGTCCGCGTCCATGATCACCGCGATGAGGGCGGGCGCTTCGGCCAGCCGCGGCTTGCCCATGATGTCCGCCGCCTTCCCGATGAGCGCCGGATCGTCGACGATCGCGAAGCTCGTGGTCTGCGCGTTGTACCCCGACGGCGCGCGGATGCCCGCCTCCACGATCCTCCGCAGGTCCTCCCGGGGGACGGAGCTCTTCAGGAACGGGCCGCGGTAACTGTGCCGCGCTTCGATGGCCGCAAAAAGATCCATGCCGCTGAGTGTGCAGGAAACCGCGCTTGCGAGCAAGCGGCGCTTGCGAGCAAGCGGCGCTCGCGGGCGCGCGGCCCTCGCGGCCTTCGGCGCTAGTACGTGGACGCCGCGCCCCAAGAGCGATAGACTTCATACATGAGAATCATTCCGATCGTTGCCGTGGGAACCCTCGCGTTCCTCACGCTTACCTCGGCGGCCCAGCAGGACGTGTCGCGTCCCGCCGCGACGGGAAAGCCCGTCGTCGGTGAGGTCGTCTACCTCGAAGGCTCGGTGCAGATCGACGGCAAGGAGGCCGAAATCGGCCAGAAGCTCCGATCGATCGTCACCGTGGTGACCGGCCCCGCCGCCTCGTGCGAGTTCACCTTCGCCGGGAAGAACGCCGTGCGGGTCGCGCAGAACGCGCGCGCCACGATCGACTTCTCCAAGGCAGTCGTGGATATCGACTTGGCCGCGGGCGGCGTCACGTCGGTGCTCCGGAAGCTCCAGACGGCGGCGGGAAACGACGCGTTCAGGATCAGGACCCAGACCGCCGTCGCCGGCGTCCGCGGGACTTCCTTCTGCGTGTGGGCCGACGACTCGAGCACCTACGTCTGCTCCTGCAACGGCACGGTGCACACCGAGGACGCGGCGGGCGGCAACGCGTTCGCGACCACGGCGGCCCACCACTCCGCGCGCTTCTATCGCAAGGCGGGCGCGGGCATCGCGGTGGAAGAGGCCGGCATCCAATTCCACACCGACGAGAGCGTGAGCGCCCTCGCCGCCCGGATCGGGGAGAAGATCGATTGGAGCGTCCCGGACTGAGACCCGCCGGATCAACGGAACAGGGGCAGGGATCCCGTGAGCCGTTTGAGGTCCGCCTTTTCCCCGGCTAGGACGATGCCGACGTAGCCGAGCTCCGCCCCGCCGATCCCCGCCAGATCGCGGGCGTAGGTTCCATAATCGCGGGCGGCGCGCGCGACGTGGGTAAAATCCGCCATCCAGATCCCGCGAGCCGTACGCGCCGTTTCCCGCAACCGGCCCAGGGCCGCGGCATCGAGCGCGAGTATCGGGAGGGGTACCGACGTGATGCCCCGATGCGGGCTCCCGTCCCGATCGCACACGTCGTTCCCCACGTACTCGGGAAAACGCTTGCCGACGCTCATCGCGAGCACGGCCGCGGCATTCGCCGCCAGACCGGGCGGCAACGAACTATCCAAAACGATCGCGAAGGTCATGCGTATCCTCCGCGCGGAAGCCTACCGGGGAGGGAGCGTGGAATCTTGCACGAAATTGTCGTTCGCGCGGGCCCAGGCCGCGGGCGTCATGCCCACGAGGCGGACGAAGTGCCGCGAAAGGTGGCTTTGGTCGGTGAAGCCCGCTTCCAGGGCCGCGTCCGCGGGCGAGCGCCCCGCGGCCAGGAGTTCCTTGGTACGGGCTATCCTGAGGCAGAGGACCCACGCGTGGGGCGGCATCCCGTATTCCCGCCTGAAGGCGCGGATGAAGGCCGGCGCGTCCAAGCCGAGGGGGCGGGCGAGCTCCTCCACGTGCGGGGGACGCCGCGGACTACCCGCGAGCCGCGCCGCGGCGGCCGCGATCGCGGGCTTGGGCAGGGAGAGCCGGCCGGGGCGCGACGAGCCCTCGTGCAGGGCGAGATGGCCGAGGAGGGCGCGGGCGTTCCGGAGGGACCGGGCTTCCGCGAACAGCGCGCGGCACTCCGCGCAGGCGCGGGCGACCACGACCGCTTCCGAAGGGCGGGACGCGGGTACGGCAGCCGCGCCGCCGTCCTCCACGAGGAGCAAGTCGTAGGACCAGTGGCCCTTCCTGTCCGGATTGCAGACGTGCGGGAGGAAGGGCGGAATGCGTACGATGTCGCCCGCGGCGACCTCGTACCACGCGGAGCCGATCCGGGCCCGGCTCGTGCCGCGATGGACGAGGGCTACGGACCATTCGGGATGGAAGTGGAGCCGGAAGGCCCGCTCGAACCCCCGTATGGCCTTGGCTTCCGCGAGGCGCGGCGCGTCGGCCGCTTGGGCCCCGGCCGCGGCAGCCTCGTTATCGGCGCCGTACGGCATATTCCAATCGATTCAAGGTGGAGACCGAGCCGCCCGGATCGACGCCCTTGAGCAGGACGACTTCCCGATTCCGGTGGTGCTCCACCTCCACGAAGGTCGGCATCTTCTTTCCCGAAGCGCGTTCCGCGCAGTCCGGGCACCCGAAGCCGGTGTTGGCGTACACGCCTTCCCGCGGGTAGTGATCGGCGACCAGGAGGGGCCCGTGGGTGTGGCCCATGATGACGATGGGCGCTTCGGTCGCGATGCGCTCCTCGGCGGCCCGCTGCAGCGAGTTCGTCGCGTCCGCGACGAGGTAGGCGAGGTCCTCCCCCGCCCGACGCCAGAGATCGCGATGGGCGGCGGGGATGGAGGAGGCCGCCCGCTCCGAACCGTCCTCGAGCGTGAAGGACGTCCGGCTCCGATCCGTGCCGGCGAAGAAGAGGAATTGGTCGAGGAGGGCTTCGGCCAGCTCTTCCTTGCCGAGCGCCAGTTCCATGAGTTCCTTCGCGGCGAAGGCCGCCGAGGCGAAGCTGAGCACGGGCTCTCCGGCTCCTTCCAATTCCGGCGCGCAGGCCGCGCCCGATTCGGCGAGTTTCCGCGCGCAGATCTCCGCGAGGATACGGGAGACGTACGATCCGAACGGCGGATCGTCCGCCGAGCGATGCGACGCGGGCCTGAACAGCAGAGAATGGAAATGCCCGTGCTCGGCGAGGATATTCCCGGACCGGAAGACGGCGTTGGCCACGGGATCGGCATTCCCCGCGACGCGCCGCCCGCACCGCCCTTCCAGGACGGCGTTGATCGCGTCGACCGACACGAACTGGTCGTGGTTGCCGTTGACGTACGTGACCGTTCCCCGCATCGAACCGAAGAGGGAGATGAAATCGCCGCCGTTCCCCTCCTCGAAGAGGCCGGGATTGGCCGTTATGGCTTCCGCGACGGTGAACGGCCGGCGATCGGGAGGCACGGCCAGCGGATCGAAGATGTCCCCGAGGAGCACGAGGTCCCGGATGTCGCGGCGGCGGCCGTACAGGTACCGGAGGATGGTCCGTAGGTCCGCCTCGTGGTAGCGGCTCTGATACAGGCACGGGCTCGACCCGTCTCCGATATGGAGATCGCTCAAGAAGAACGACCGCTCCGGCATGGGAACTCCTTCGATCGCGAAACCCGACTCAGTCGGTGGCGAAATCCTTCTTGCGGATCCGGAACACGCCGTCCCAGCTGTCCTCGGGCGGGGCCTTGAGATACGCGGCGCAGCGCTCGGCGAAGAGGCGGGGCAGGAAGTCGCCCTCGTTGCGGCCTTGCAGGGAGGCGAAGATCGCGAGCGCCTCGTTGAAGCTCCGGGCGAGGTAGAGGGAGATGGCGAGGTCGAACTGGTCGCCGTACTCGCGCTTGACGGCGTCGCCCGGGTTCTCAAGGTCCAGGAGCTCGTAGATCATGAGCGGTTTCACCCTTCCCGGCACGACGACATGGTCCACCATGCGGAAGGCGAAGCGTTCCGGCCGGACGAGCGAGTGGACGGTCTGCTCCGAGACCAGGGTGGAGCTCCGGTAGAACTTCGTCAGGTTCTCCAGGCGCGAGGAGAGGTTGACCGAGTCACCGATGACGGTCGTGTCCAGGCGGCTCTCGCTGCCGACGGTCCCGAGCATCACCTCGCCGGTGTTGACCCCTACGCCGATCTCGATGGGCGGGAAGCCCTGCTCGGCCAGGTAGCGGTTGAAGCCGTCGAGCTCCCGCCGCATCTCTATGGCGGCGATCATCGCGGCGTCCGCGGTGAACGACTTGCCGGAGGGCTCCTTTCCGTCGCTGGAGGCGAAGAGCGCCATGATGGCGTCGCCGATGTACTTGTCGACGAAACCCTGGTTGCGCTGTATCGCCTTCTCCATCCGGAATAGGTAGCTGTTCAGGAATTCGAAGTTCTCTCCGGGGAGCATCCCTTCCGAGAGGGCCGTGAATTGGCGGATATCGGAGAAGAGGATGGAGAGGAAGCGCAGGGAGCTGTCGCCGAGCTGGATGTCGACGGCGGAGTCCCGGCCGAGCAGTTGGAGGAACTGGGTCGGCACGAACCGGAAGAAGGAGTCCTTCTGGCGGACGAGTTCCTCGTTGAGCGCCGCGATGCGGCTCTGGTCGATGATGAGGTCGGCCGTCTGCTGGAGGGAATGGTGGTAGAGGTTCGCCTGCTCCAAGGCGAGCATGGCGAAGATCGCGATGACCACCGCGAAGTAGCCGTAGGCCGTGAACCACGCGAAGGGTATGACCGCGGCGTTGAGGTAGATGACGTCGTGGATCGCCGTCGCGATGATCACGGGGAAGGACGACAGGAGGAAGATGACGTAGAGGTTCTTGTTCCGGATGAGGGCGTAGATCAGTATCCCGATATCGAGGACCAGCTGGGGGACGATGATGAAGTTCATCGAATAGCCGAACCAGCGGAGTATTTCCTCTTTCGAGTCCTGGGCGAGGACGGAGGCCGCCGCGACGATTCCCAGGCCGAGCATCACGAGGGGAAAGATGCGTTTCTCGTTGAGGATGCCGGTGAACTCGCAGCAGAACATGAGCAGCGCGGCCGACATGAGCACGATGCCCCCCTTGGAGAGGGCTTCCATGAGGACCTCGTCGTTGGATTCGTAGTGCGTGACGACGCTGAAGTAGGCCATGCAGAAGGTGGCGCAGATGAAGCAGAAGATGAGGTACTTGGCCTCCTTCCGACGCTCCGCGAAGAAGAGGCCGAGGAAGTAGAGCCCGAGGATGAGGGCGAGGAAGAAGGCTCCTTGGATGGCGTTGATGCCCACGAAGTTGCGGAAGAACACCGCGCGGGCGACGTCGGCGCTGTGGTCGATGTAGAGACGGTCGAGGCCCCAGGTTTCGTATTGCGGGAATATCTCGAGCACCAGCTCGTTCTCTTCCGCTCCGTACCTGAGGATATCGGGGGAGAGGTACACGGATTGGACGGCGCGGAGGCTGGAATTGTAGTGGCCGTCCCGATAGCGCCCCTTCATGAAGATCTCGACACCGTTGAGGTAGAGGCGGAAGGGGTATTCGGCGAGTCCCATGTACAGGGAAAGGTCGTCGTCCTTGAGGGGCGGGTCGATGCGGAAGGTCGTCTTGAAGGTATACATCTTCGGCGAGACGTTCAGGTCCGCGGGGAGGTAGCCTTTGGAATACCGCTTGACGCCGCTCGTGGTGACCGAGAGGTCCAGGTGGCTCCGTTCCGCCCGCTCCGTTTCCAGCAGCAGGAATTCGTCCAACTCGAGGGGGCCTTCTTTGCCCGTATAGGAATTCGCGGCGAAAAGCGCCCCGGTCGTGAGCGCGAGCGTCACGAAGAGGGCCACCGAGCGTCGGAAAACGTGCATGTCCATACCCCTTTTGCGGCCGCAAAAAATTATAGCAGATCGAAACGGAAAACTCGCGTATTATATCCGATATCTATCAGAAAGGAGCGATTAAAGCATGCCCCTCATCACCCTCCCCTTCTTTCTCGCCTCCGTGGCCATGGATATCTACGCGCGGGCCAAGGCCGACAAGCTCGCCGCCGTCTTCCAGCCGCTTTCCACCTTCATCGTCATCCTGACGGCCCTCCTCAGCCTCTTTACCGGGGGAGCGCGCGCCGCGTTCACGGTGCCGATCGCGATGGGCCTCATCGTCTCCTTCTGGGGCGACATCCTCCTCGTCGACCGGAACGACCATTCGGCCTTCCTGAAAGGCATGATCCTCTTCTTCACCGCGATCCTCACCTATTCCGTCACGCTCATCGTCTCCGCGGGATTCCACCTCCAGGACCTCTACATCGTCCCCGTCCTCATCGCCTACTTCGTCGTCTTCATGAAGATCCTCGGGAAGGGCCTCGGCAAGCTCACCGTCCCCGTGGCGATCTACGGGCTCGTGTTCCTCTTCTGCATCTCCCGCGCCTTCGCGGCCTTCTTCTCCCCCGACTTCACGACGGTCCAGGCCGTCTTGCTGACCGCGGGCACGTCCCTCTTCCTGCTCGGCGACACCCAGCTCGCCATCTTCCATTTCGTGGACAAGGACTTCCCCATGTTCTGGGCTCCGGCGTTCTATTTCGTCGGCCAGTACCTGATCGCGTTGTCGGCGGGTTTCTTCGGCTGAGCGAAGGCGATGGCCGAAGGCGCGGCGGAAGCCGGGGCGGAGGGCATCCGGGCGGCGGAAGCCGCGCGGCCTTCCCTGGATGAGATCTACCGGACCTACGCAGGTCCGGTGTCCCGCCTCTGCGCCCGCCTCATCCATGACCGCGAAACCGCCCGCGACGCGGCCCAGGAGGTCTGGATCGAGGTGTCGCGGAGCCTCCCCTCCTTCCGGGGCCGGTCCGCCTTCTCCACCTGGCTCTGGACCATAGCCCGGCGCACCGCCTTCCGGCATCTCAAACGGGAAAGGCGGTACTCCACCCGCTTCCTCGGCGAACTCTTCGCGCTCCGCGCCGAGGACGGCATGGAGGAACTCGAACGCGTCCCCTGCGAGGACCGCTCCGCCTGGGTCCGCCTCCAGTGCGACGAGTGCCTCACCGCCATCCTGCACTGCCTCGGCAACGACGACCGGTTCATCTATCTCCTGCGCACCCTCGCCCGGCTCGGCTACGCGGAGATCGCCGCGGTGATGGACCTGGAGGAGGCTACCGTCCGCCAGCGCCAGTCGCGTAGCCTCCGCAAGCTCTCCCGCTTCCTGAACGCCGAGTGCATGCTCTACAATCCCGCCGGCGCGTGCCGCTGTAAGCTCGCGGCCCCCATCCGCGCGGTGGACCGGGAGGGCGAATACCTCCGGGTGCGCGAGCTCTCCCGGAAACTCCTCTTCATCAACGCGGCCGACGCGTACCTTCCGCCGAAGGACTATTGGCGCGAGCTCATCGGCGGTTCGCCGGTCGCGGGGGCGCGGCCCCCCCCGGAGGGCCGGCCCCCCCGCCCCC
>JAEXTK010000060.1 GCA_023406985.1 Spirochaetota bacterium
GCGCCGTGGGCCGCCGCGTCGGCGGGCGCCGCGCCGTCGGACGCCGCGTCGACGACCGCGTCCATGAGCAGGTACCGCGTTCCGAAACAGCGCGCCTCGGGGAAGTGCGCGCGCTCCTCCAAGAGGAGGTAGGGCGTCGCGCTCCAGAGGTCGCCGCCGCTTCCGACGCACCAGCTTTTCCCGAGCCGCATGGTCGCCGCGAGGCCGGGACCGAAGACGTCGAATACGAACATGCCGCCGGGGGCGAGCGCCGCGCGAACCCGTTCCAGGAGCGCGACGCGTTCCGCGTCGGTGAGCGCGCCGAAATCGCAATAGACGCAGATGGCCGCGTCGTACGGACCGCCGAGGTCCGCCTCGAGGTAACTCCCGAGCCGATACTCGATGCCGAGGCCCGCTTTCCCGGCCGCGGAGCGGGCAAACTCAACCGAGGCGGCGTTGACGTCGATGCCGGTCACCCGGCAGCCCCGACGCGCGAGACGTTCCGCGTAGAGACCCGGCCCGCAGCCGAGGTCCAGCACGCGAGCGGCCGGAGGCAGGAACGCGGCGAGCCAATCCACCGTCCGCTCTATCGTCCGGGGCGATCTGCTCGCCGCGTCGCTCGATTCGTCCAAATGGGCTTCCAGCAACTTCCGCGCGATCCAGGGGTCCGTCCAGATGGAATCGGAACTCCGATAGAAGAGGGGCATTTCGTTCGCGATATCGATGGTCCGCATAGGCCGATAGTGTAGACCCGCAACGCTTGTCCATCATCCCCCAAACGATATAAAAAGCATATATGTCGAAAAAGTCACGCGGCCTGAGGCGGCTCGCCGCGCTATCCGCGCTCGCGCTCCTGTTCTTCTCCTGCGCCACGGAGACCGTGCGTTCCGCGTTCCCTTCCGAAAACGATGCGGCTTCCGCGTTCCGCTCCGGCGACGATCGCTATCTTACCCAAGACATAAACGGCTCCTTCCCCGAGACCGTAGCCGTCAAGACGAAAACGCAGAGCTTCAATTCCTACCACTATTACGCGCTCAAGGACGGCCTCATCTGGTATAAGGGCATTACCCTTTCTACCGGCCCCTCGGAATGGATGCTCTTCATGCGGACGGGACTGCCCCACAACGGAAAAGAAAAGGAGTTCCGCGCGCCCCGGAGGATCGTGGAGATTTCCGCCGACGGCGACGAACTTTTCGCGTTGTCCGACGAGGGCCGCTTCTACCGGATAGTCTTCGACAAGAGCTATTCCCGGAAAAGCAATCACTGGTACGACAGCCTCGGTTGGCCGGCGACCTCGCCGCTCCTTTTGGAGGGAGACGTCGCCTCCAACCGGGGTTGGGCCGTCGGCAAAAGGAACCGTTCGGTCCGCTACTATGAGGACCTATTCGGAAACCAGCATCATTACGGGACGGGCGGAATCCAGACGACGTATGTCCTGATGGCCGACGGCCAAGAAATCCGTTTCGGCGACGTCGGCCTTCCGAGCGATTTCAGCCGCACGCTCCTCGGCCCCGAGCGCGGCGCCTTCGTCGCGGAAAACATCTCCGCCAGCGCCTCCACCATCTTCCTGATCGGAGCGGCCGGCGAGATGTACACGCGCCTCGCCGATTTCGACACCATCGGGTGCGATCCCATGCTGTTCAAGTATACCTACACGCCGTACGTATCCAAATACAGCGGCCTGGATTTCCGGTCCCTATACGAACCCTGGGGACTGCCCGGAGAGGATTGGCGCGCCCAACCGAAGATTCCGCTCGCCGGCCGCGCGGCGATCTCCCGGCACATCACCATCCTCCAGAACGGCAAGGGGAACGCGGCTCGCGAGCTCCGGGTCGCGGGACGGGATGCCGCGGGGGCGAGCGGGTACTGGTCCAAGCCCATCTTCGGCGATGCGTGGACCTTCGTGCGCGCGCCGCTGCGCGTCTCGCCCGACGACGTCCTCCATCCGGAAACCTTTGCCGACGGGCGCGGCCCCCGCGGGCCGATCGCCGATACGCGGCTCGCCGGATTCATGTGGAAGGAAAAGCGCATCGTCGAAGGCTGGTCCTTCGAAGTATCCGACTTCAATATCCTCGAAGGTCCCTGTACCCTCATCATGAGCCGCGGCGCGGAACGCGCCTCGATCATCTTCCGCCCCCTGGAGGCCTGGACCTACCAGCGGCGCAATACGCCGGGGCGGGACGGCACGCCCAAGCCGTACCTCGGCACCATCGAGATACCGGAGGGCTCCTTGGCGGGACTTTCCGCGGCCTCCCGGGCGGAGCTCGAGCGCTGCTTCCTCTCGGGCGACCGGGAACTCTTCGCCTACCGCGCCGAGGCGACTACGGACTATTTGCTGATCGAACCGCGGGACCGGACGAAACGCGGCTACACGGTGTTCCTCACGAGGACCGCGGACTCCACCGTCTACCCGGACGGCTTCCGTGTGGCGCGCCTCACGACGTTCATGGATTACGATCGCTACGCTTCCGAAGAGTTCGCCATGCCCGGCGGCGGGCCCTTTACCGCGCGAGACCTGGATGGCCTCCATGCCCGCATCGCGAGAAACGGACGCCTGGCGGAAGAGCTCGAATCGATGATCCAGGAATTCGACTCGTCGCGACGACGATCCGAGGCCTCCCGGTTCGCCTACTCGGCCTTCAGTTTGGTGACGCATGCGCTCCTGCTCAACCGCATCGATTTTCCGACCGCGCACACCCTCGACATCGTGAAGCTCAACAACGAGCAGGTCGATTTGATCGCGGGAACCCGGGCCTGGCTCGACGGCATGCTGTTGGACCTCGTCAAAACGCGTATCGCCGCCTATTCCTCCGTCGCCGCGAGACTGGAAGGCGGCGCGGCCTCCGCCGACATGCCGCCGGGGTTCGCGGAAAGTTATCGGCTCTATATGGCCAAAGCCGGCCTGCCCGCCGAGCTGACCGGCGGTTTTTCGCCTGCGCCCGACGTCGGCGCGTTCCGCGGCACGATGCCCGACGGCACGATCAGGACGACCCTGCGCCCGACCTCCTTCGGGCACGATTTCCCCGGCTGGGTGATGGAAGTCGGAGACGAACCGGCCTTCACCGTGCTCGTGGAACTGGAGGACGTGGCCCGAAAGGTCTACGCGCGGGCCGGCGCAACCGCGGGAAGGAAGCCGTTGACGCTGCGGGCGCGCCTCCATCTCGTTTCCACCGCTTCCGCGGAGCGCGATAGCGAACTGTACCGCGAGGCGATAGGAGACGCGGCGTTCTCCGATACCGGCGTCCCGGTGACGGTACGCTTCGACGGAAAAGAACTCGTCATCAAGCGGACCTCGGAAAACGCCACCAGGATCATCTTCCGCGGCTTGCTCCCACCCGCGCTTCCATAGTACGACTACCCGTATGCAAGTATCCTTGGAGATCGTCCCCCGGTCCGAAGAATCCCTGCGCGCCTCCGCGACGACCGCCGCCGCCTTTCCGCTCGTGACCGCCATCAACGTGCCGGACCTTCTCCGTTTTCCCCTCCGCTCCTGGGATGCCTGCGGGGTGCTCGCGGGAAGCGCTCCGGCGCCGATGCGGCCCGACCGTTTCCAGCTCATCCCCCATCTCCGCGCCATCGACTTCGATCCCGACCTGCCGTTTCCCTACGTCGATGCCTTGAGGCGGGCCGGCGTGCGCCGGGTCCTCGCCGTCGCGGGCGATCCTCCCCAGGACATGAAGCGCCGCGTGTATCCGACTTCCACGGTGGACTTCATCCGCAAGCTCAAGACCGAGGCGCCGGACCTCGAGGTGTTCGCCGCCTTCGATCCCTACCGTTCCAATATCCGCTTCGAGCTGGACTACCTGCGGGCCAAGGAAGACGCGGGCGCGGACGGGTTCATGAGCCAGCCGTTCTTCGATCTCCGTCTCTTGGAAATCTACGCCGAATACCTCGAGGGCAGGAACATATTCTGGGGCCTGTCCCCGGTAGTCTCCGAACCGAGCCGCGACTATTGGGAAGCGCGGAACCGCGCGGTTTTTCCCCGGTCGTTCCGGCCCACCCTCGATTGGAACATCGAGTTCGGGCGTCGCGTCCTCGACTTCTGCCGGGCCGAGGGCTTCGAGCTATACCTCATGCCGATAAAGGTGGATACGTCCGCCTACCTCGCCGGCCTCTTCGCCTGAAGGCCGCCGGCGGCTGCGGAGCCTCCGCCGATCCCGGCCCACTCGGCGAGGGCCGCGCGGAGCTCGGCGCGGTCGATGCCCCAGTTGCGCCCGAAGCGGGCGAGCAGGCCGTCGGAGAGCGCCATGAAGCGGGCGAACGTCGATCCGCCTGACGGCAGGAGGGCGGGCACGAGGTCCGGAAAGTGACCGCGATTCACGATGAGTTCCCAGAAGCGCGCGAAATTCTTGAGCCGATCCAGCTCCGCCTCCGTCATCGCTGACGTCGAGATTACCTCGTAGGGCGGAACCTCCGCGTAGCGCATGCGGAAGGGCCCGTCGTGGCGGGAAAGCGGAGCCCCCGGCAGCCGTTTGAGCACCCCGACCTGGATCTCGGTCGGCTTCACCGACCAGAGCCGGTCGAAGCCGCGGCCGAATCCTTCCGCGGTCTCGCCCGGGAGGCCGGCGATGAGGTCGGCGTGCACGATCGCCGTGGTCCTGTCGCGCAGGAAATCCAAGGCTTCAAGTTCCTTTTCGGGATCGCTCGGTCTGCCGATGGCGGCGGCGACGTCCGCGTCGAAGGTCTGGATGCCCACCTCGAGCCGGAGGGACCCGGGCGGGAACGCCCGCAGGGGCTCCCGCAGGTCTTCGGGAAACCGGGACGGCACCATCTCGAAGTGGACGTAGGCGCCGCTTCCGTCGCGGCGGTCGGGGTCGTGGCGCGCGCCGTGGAGGCGGCCGTCTTGGAGGCGGCCACTGCCAAGGCCGCCGGGGCCGAGGCCGCCGCCTTTGAGGCGGGCCAGGAAAAACTCCCTGATCGTACGGGCGCGCGCGGCTTCCAGGTTGAAGGTGCGGTCCAGGAATTTGAAGGCCCGCGCGCCGCGGCCGAACAGCGCGTCCATCTCGGCGAGGAACGGCGCGAGCGGAAAATGTCGAACCCTCCGGTCCAAAGAGCTCAGGCAGAATTCGCAGCCGAACGGACATCCGCGGGAAGCTTCCACGTAGGTGAGTTTCTTCCGTAGGTCCTCGTCCGTGTAGAGCCGGTACCCCGGGTCGATGGTTTCAGGATCCACCGGGGCGGCCGTCGCGATCCGGTACGGCCCCGCGGCTCGGACGGAGAGGATCGGGCCGCCGGCTTCGGGCTCCCGATCGGCGAGGACCGCGCGGCAAAGCGTGCGGAACGCGTGCTCGCCTTCGCCCCGGACGAGCCAATCGCATTCGGCCAAGAGGGGCGCCGCCGCGCCCAAGTTTGCGGCCTCGGGGCCCCCGAGGATCACGACCGGGCGTCCGCCGCCTTCGCCTGAAGCCCAGCGCTGACGGAGGGCGCGGAGCAGCTCCAGGGTACCGAGGTGGTTCCAGATCGATACGGAGAGGGCGAGGATGCGCGGCCGCTCCGCGAGGATACCGGCGACTTTTTCTTCGAGCGGCTGGCGGAGGGCGAATTCCAGGATGGCCGATCGACCTTCCAGCTCGCCGAGGTTCGCGCGGAGCAGGCGCAGGGCGAGCGAGGGATGGATCCATTTGGCGTTTATCGTGGAAAGGAGTATGTCGGTCACGGGCGGGCGGAGGGCGGCGCCGAATAGCCGCCGGCCCCGAACAGGTCCAGGGTCCCGGTGCGCCATTCTTCGTAGGCTTCCATCACGAGGCGTTCCACGTCTTGCCACGAGTCGGCGCGCGGACCGCTCAGCTGCCTATTCGTCGAATTGGTGAACACGATGGTGCGACAGCCCTGCTCGCGGAGCCGCGTCACGTTGGCGGGCGAGTCGTCGATATAGACGTGGGCGCCGACCGCGCCCTTGTCCTTCATGAAGCAGAGGTCCCAATAGGGGATATCGTAGGCGTCGAGCCAGGCGACGGTCTGGGTGATGGATTCCTGGTGGAAATACTTGAGGAACAGGCGATGGGTGATGATGCGGATGCGGATTCCGCGCGTGGAGAGCTTGCGGAGGGTCGCGGGCGCATCCTTGATCGGGGCGATGACGCGGAAGAGGTCCCGCTGCGTCACGGCGAAGCGGTGCAGCTTATCGTACCCGCCGTATTCGTCGATGCCCCATTCCGAAAGGCCGTAGGTCACTTCCTCGGTGAGCGACTCCGGTTTCCGATCCAGCCAATCGGCCGCGATCGATCGCATGGCGCCGTAGAAATCGCCGACCACGCCGTCCAAGTCCACGCCGAAAATGAAGCTGCTCTCATCCATGGCGGTAAGTATGCGCCGCCCGGGCTCCGCGCGTCCAGCGTTCCTTGCGCCGCCTCGGCGCCTACGCATAATGGATGGTAGAGGAGACATCCATGGACCAAGGCAAGAGGGACGCCTACAAGGCCGTATTCAATTCCGCGCTCGCCTTCAAATTCCTCGAAGAAGAAGAGCGCCGCTTCCTCTTCGATCGCGCCGAGATCTTCCACGTACAGGACGGGGAATCCTTCATCCAGCAGGGCGCGCTCGATCCGTATCTCTACGTCGTCCTGGAGGGCTCCGCCGTCGTGACGGTGCAGCGCGACGGCAAGGACGTCTACATCTGCACGCTCGGCGCCGGCGAGGTAATGGGCGAGGCGGGACTCTTCATGAACGTGGCGCGGACCGCGAACATCGTCGCGAGCGGCCCCGCCGTCGTGCTCCGCCTCAAGCGCGAACCCTTCCTCGCCTTCGTCTCCAAATTCCCGCGCGGCGGCTCGCGGATACTCCTCGTCATCATCTACGGCCTCCTTAAGAAGCTCCGCGAAGCGAACCAGGAACTCGCCTTCGAGCGGAAATCGGACGTCGTCCAAGAAGATATCGACGAGATGGTGTCGCACATCATCCTCGGCGAGGAGAGCTGAGCCGTTCGCTTAACGGCCAACCGAGCGGCTACAAACCGAGCGCGGCTATAAGCCGAGCTCCGCCTCCTCCTCCAATTTCTTGCGGTCCAGCTGTTCCTTCTGCTTGAGCATCGCGGCCGGTACGCCGTACGCGGCTTCCAGAGACTCGTTCGTCAGGACCTCCTGCGGTGAACCCAGGTCGATGGTCCGGTCGCGCTTGAAGAGGAGGACCGTCTCGGCGTAGGTGCGGGTGAGTTCCAATTCGTGGAGGGAGACGTAGACCGTCGATCCCGTCCGCTCGCGGTAGGACTTGAAGAAATCCAGGGCCCGTTCTTTCTGGCGCTCTTCCAAGGCGAAGATCGGCTCGTCCATGAATAAGGTCCGCGCTCCGTAGAGCGCCGCGAAGGCGAGCAGGGCGCGCTGCATCCCGCCTTTCGACAACGCGGCGAGCGGCCGGGCCGAGAGCTCGCCGAGCTCGAAGGCCTCGCGGACCTCCTCCAGGAACGCCGCGCCCTTCGCGGGGTGGCAGCCGCCCGCGTAGATCTGTTCCAGGACCGCCCCCAGGGGGTCTTCGGTCTCGAATTCCATATTCTGGTAGATGAAAGAAGCGAAGCGGTTCCGTTCCTCTTCATCGGAAAAGAGTCGGGTGTCCCGACCGAGAAGCAGGACGCGGCCCGAAGCCGGCATGAGGCGGCCCGCGGCCAAAAGCATGAGCGTCGATTTTCCCGAGCCGTTCGGGCCGACGAGGCTCACGAAGCCGCCGGGAAGGGCCCCGGAAAAGCCCGAGAACACCGGAGACTCCGCTTCGGGGTAGGAGAACGCGACATCTTCAAAAACGACGGGGGAGGTGGCCTTCATGCGGCGGATTGTAGCATGGAGGCCCCGCGTCCCTTCAAGCGCCGGGCCGCGCGCTAGACCGCCTTGGAGACCAGGACCACGACCGACCGGCCGGCCGCGAGGTACTCTTCCTGGTTCGGCAGCGCGGCTTCCTTGCCGCTCTCCGCGATATCGTCCGGAGACTGCAGCGCGGTATCCACGGCCCGGAACCAGCGCTTGCCCTCCAGGGCCGCGACCACGACGAAGGCCACGGGGGATTCGGACGCGTTGAACATGATGAAGAAGTCGTTGTCGTCCCGGTCCGCGTACGTGTCCGCGCGGCCCCCGTCCAGCATGAGGGCCAGCTTCTTGTCCACCTTCGCCCAGTCCGGGCTCTCGCCCTTCTCGTCGAACCAGGTGATGTCGGGGATCGCGTTGTAGTTGCCGTCCTTACCGGAATAGAACTCCGGCCGCAGGAAGGCGGGATGCCGGAGCCGGAACGCGATCATGCCTTGCACGAAACGGAAGAGGCCCGACTCTTTTTGGCGCAGGGTCCAGTCGTACCAGGATACCTCGTTGTCCTGGCAGTAGGCGTTGTTGTTGCCCCGCTGCGTCCGGCGGAATTCGTCCCCGCCGAGCAGCATCGGCGTGCCGAGCGACAGCAGGAGGGACGCGAACAAGTTCTTGATCTGCCGCTCCCGGATCGCCTCGATCGAGGGATTCAGCACCGGCCCTTCGAAGCCGTGGTTCGCGCTGAAATTCGAACCGTGGCCGTCCCGGTTCTCTTCGCCGTTCTCGTCGTTGTGCTTATCGTTGTAGCTTACGAGGTCGTTCATCGTGAAACCGTCGTGGCTCGTGATGAAGTTGATCGAATGGAACGGTTTCCTGCCGTCGCGGAGGTAGAGGTCCGAACTGCCGGAAAGCCGCGTGGCGAAATGACGCGCCTCGTGCGCGTCGCCGCGCCAGAACTTCCGCACGTCGTCGCGGAAGCGGTCGTTCCACTCCGCCCACCGGCCGCCGGGGAACCAACCGACTTGGTACGCGCCGCCCGCGTCCCACGCTTCGGCGATGATCTTCGTATTGCGGAGGACCGGGTCCTCGGCGATGCGCTCAAGCATGGGCGGGTTTTCCATGAGCTTGCCCTGCTGGTCGCGCCCCAATATCGATCCGAGGTCGAAGCGGAACCCGTCCACGTGCATCTCCACCACCCAATAGCGCAGGCAGTCGATGATGAAGGACCGCACGACCGGATGGTTGCAGTTGAGGGTGTTTCCGCAGCCCGAATAGTTCTTGTAGAAGCGCTTGTTCTCGTCCAGGATGTAGTAGATCGTGTTGTCGATGCCGCGGAACGAGAACGTCGGGCCCTTCTCGTTACCTTCGGCCGTATGGTTGAACACGATGTCCAGGATCACCTCGATGCCGGCCTTGTGGAGCTCGCGGACCATCTCCTTGAACTCGCGCACCTGGCCGCCCGGCGTCTTGTCGGCCGCGTACGACCCCTTCGGCGCGAAGAAGGCGACGGTGGAATAACCCCAGTAGTTCCGCAGCTGCTCCCCGGTGCGCGGGTTGGACCGCGGCAATTCCCGCTCGTTGAATTCCTGCACCGGCATGAATTCCAAGCTCGTGATCCCGAGTTCCTTGATGTAGGGGATCTTCTCGATAACGCCCCGATACGTCCCCGGATGGGCCGTCTCCGCGCTCGGATGGACCGTGAGGCCGCGCACGTGGGTCTCGTACAGGACGCTGAAGCGGAGCGGGTAGTTGAGCGGACGGTCGCCGCGCCAGTCGAAAGCGTCATCGACCACGACGCATTTCGGGTGGAGCGGGGCGTCGTCTTCGTAGGAGAAGGACAGGTCGCCGTCCGGCAAGTTCGGATTGAAGCCCATGGCCGCCGTGATGTCCCAGGAAGACATGTCGGTGAGCGCCTTCGCGTAGGGGTCCAAAACCATCTTGTGCGGATTGAAGCGAAAACCTTTCTCCGGAATGTACGGTCCGTCCACCCGATACAAGTATAGGGCACCCGCGCCGAGGCCGCGGATATGGCAATGCCAGATGTCGCCGGTCCGGTTCTTGTGCGGATCGAGGTGTATCTCCTCAATCGGTCCGGGACCGAGCGGGCTCTCGAAAAGCGCGATCGTCACGGCGGTCGCGTGTCGGGAAAACAGGGAGAAATTCACGCCCTCTTCGGTAAGTTCCGCGCCGAGCGGCAGGGGTTTTCCTGCCTCGACTACCCAATCTCGATCGCGCATGTGGTAAGCTTATCATGAAAGGTGCTATAACGACCGCCTCTGCGTGCCGATTAAATCGAAGGAGAAAAAATTCGATGATACATGTGCCCGTGGTAAGTTCGGATCCGTCCTTCATCGATACCATCCGTATCGCCGCCCAGCCCATACAGGACGAAGTGCAGCTCGCCTTTCTGCAGGGCAAGGACGCGGTGGTGGAATACCTGAAATATGAACTACCCGAGATGAAGATCATCGATTTCTCCTCGGGCCTGGAAACCACCGAGGACGCGTTCGCGGTTTTGGACGCCATCCGGGAAGACCCGTGGCTCCACTACGGCGGACTCGTGGCGGTCCACAACGAAGACGACGATACGGCGATCCAGGAACGACTCAAGGATACGAACGTCATCGCCGTATTGCGCCGTTGGGAATTCGCCGACGGGGTCGAACGGCTCCTCCGCATCCTGGTGCGCAACAAGCAGTTCCTGTTCCAGCGCGGGATGCAGCAACATCTCCTGCGCAAGATCTCCGGCACCTTCGTCATCGACAACGATCCCCTGGACATCGTGGTCTACACCAACATGGTGACGAACTACCTGTTCAACGCGAACCTCGTGAACCGCGAGGACAAGGTGAAGCTCCATATCTCCCTCCAGGAGCTCCTCGTCAACGCGATCGAACACGGCAACTGCAAGATCTCCTACGACGAGAAAAGCGCCTGGCTCGAGGCCGGCAACAACACCATGGACCTCATCCGCGAGAAGAAGAAGATACCCTCGGTCGCGCGCCGCAAGGTCCACCTCTCGTATACCATCAGCCCCGAGACTTCCCGGTTCGTGATCGCCGACGAGGGCGACGGCTTCGACTGGAGGGCCCGCATCTCCGCCGACATCAAGCCGGGACTCCACGGTATGGGTATCCGCATGGCCGGCGGGTACGTCCAGGACCTCGCGTACAACGAAAAGGGCAACGAGGTCTCCTTCACCATCACCCACCAGAAAGACTCGGCCAACATCGTGCCTTCCATCTTCAGCGACCAGCAGGAAGAGACCTTCCGGCCGCGGCAGATCGTGGTACGCGAAGGGGAAAGCTCGGATTACCTCTATTACATCGTGTCCGGCCGTTTCTTCGTTTTCTCGGGGAGCAAGTACGTCTCGTACCTGACCCCGGACGACATGTTCATCGGCGAG
This sequence comes from Spirochaetota bacterium, assembly GCA_023406985.1. GTDB lineage: Bacteria > Spirochaetota > Spirochaetia > Treponematales > Breznakiellaceae > JAEXTK01. Next base: position 11,110 of record JAEXTK010000060.1, read on the forward strand.
ATGTCGTTCCTGCTCTCCAACCAACGGTCCGCCACCGTCGTCGCGAAGGACGAAGGCAAGGTCATCAAAGTTTCCAAACAGGCCTTCGTGGACCTCATCAAGCGGAATCCGCACTACGGCATCTTCCTCGCGCGCCTTCTCGCGCAGCGGCTCGACCGGCTCAACTCGCGGACGGCGCGGCTCAACGAGCAATACTCCAAGCTCAAGTCCCTCGTGGAAGGCGAAATCCAGAGCCCCGTGGTCACATGAGCGGAGCGATCGGAAACGAGTCCTTGAGCGATTTTTCCCTCCTGAGCCCGGACCTCATCGCCGAATCGGCGGAGGCGGTGCTCGGCGTCGCCGTCGACGGCACCCTGGTGCGCTATCCGAGTTACGTGAACCGGGTCTACGGCCTCACCGCCGTGGACGGCCGCAAGGTGATCGCCAAGTTTTATCGCCCCGGTCGCTGGACCGAAGAGGCCATCCGCGAAGAGCACGCGTTCATGGCCGAGTGTTCGGCCGCGGGTCTCCCCGTCCCGCGGATCATCGCCGACGGCGAAGGCGAAACCTTGAGCGCGAGCGTCGCCGAGGAGGACTCGGGCGCGGAGCGCGTCTACTTCTTCGCCCTATTCCCCTTCGTCGCCGGCCGCGGCTGGGAACCGGAAAAGGACGACGACTGGATCGCGCTCGGCCGCCTCATCGCGGAAACGCACGCCGTCGGGCGACGCCGGCCGGCATCCGCGCGGCCCCTCGTGCACCCTGAGAAGACGGACGCCGCGGCGCGCCTGCTCCTGGACGGCGGCTTCGTGCATCCCGATCTCCGGTCGGATTTCCAGGAAGTCTGCGCGGCGACCCTCGAGCGCATCGCGCCGCTGTTCCGGGATATCCCCGCCCACCGCCTCCACGGCGACCTCCACCGGGGCAACCTGCTCCGCAGCCCCGGTATCGGCGCCGGAACAGCCGACAGCGGAACCGGCTTGGCCGACATGGCGCTCATCGATTTCGACGATATGTCGACGGGGCCCGCCGTCCAAGACCTTTGGCTCTTCCTTCCCGGCCGCCTTGAGGAATCGCGCCGCGAACTCGGCCTGCTGTTGGAGGGCTACGAGGAACGGCTGCCCTTCGACCGGGCCCAGATCGAGCTCGTGGAACCCCTCCGGTTCATGCGGATGGTCGGCTACCTGGCGTGGCAGGCGCGTCAGCGCGGGGACGCCGGATTCTTGGAAGCGTTCCCCGAATGGGGGAATCGACCCTTCTGGATCAAGGAAGTGGAGGATCTCCGGGATCAGGAGCGGATCGTGGCCGAAGAAAGGGGCTGAACGGTCCGGCACCGAGCGCTCCTGAATCGGGCCACGAAAGCTGCCCGGTCCAGGGATCGCGCTCCGAGCGCCGTCTTGTACTCCATCGGCATCCCGAGATCCCAGAACGCGAAACCCGCCTCCCGCAGCAGGCGCCCGGTCAGGACCATCTGGACCGTGCCCGCCGAATTTTCGTCCCGGTAGCCCGAATAGCTCGTATAGACGCCGCCCGCGACCGCGCCGAACTCCCCGGCCACGAGCCTGCCGTCGCGGAACAAGCCGAAGGAGAGGAGGCGCGCGGACGCCCCGGTCGGGCTCGCCGACGCCTCTGCCGGTGCGGCAGCCGCCGTACCGGCAAGCGCCGCCTCGGGAGCCGCCGCCGCGGCCTGCCGAGCCATCCGGGCGCCCGGCGCCCGCATACCTCGGAAGGCCGCCCGCAGTTCCTCGGTGAGCCAGTCCTCTCCGTGGACCGCGGCGCAGCGGCCGATCACGGTCTCGAGCGCGACATCCGAGCGGAGCTCGTAGCGCGGCAGGAGCCTCCGGACGCTCCGGGACTCGCGGAGTTCGCCCGGATCCAATACGGCGCGCTCGAGATGGAGCTTGGGGAGCAAAATCGCGCTTCCCGGTCCGCCTGACTCCTGCAACCGGAGGGACATCACCAGAAAGCCCGCGGCCATGAGCGACTCCAGGAACGGAGGATCGAAGCTCGGCGACAGGCAGAATTCCTCGGCGTAGGCGGTTTCCAGGAGCGCGTCCACCACGGCGTCCGGTTCGTCGCCGGGGAGGATGAGGGCGTGGCCGGAAGGGGTGTACCGAAGCTCCCCGCGGCTCATTTCCGGTCGCGCCCGAACAGCCGCTTGAGGCTGCCGACCAGGGATTCTTTGGTCCGCCCCTTCGCGGCCCGGTCCGTGAACGCGTCCAGGGCCGCGTCGGTACCGGAGAGGAGAGCCACGTCGCCGGCGCGGAATCGATACTCCGGCGTCAGGAGCCCGTACTCTTCCTCTTCGCCGTTTTTCACCGAGATGAGGTTGAGTCCGTACTTCTTACGGAGGTCCGTTTCCACCACGGTCCTCCCGAAAAAGTCGGCGGGGATTTCCAGCTCCGCGATGACCAATTTCCCGCTGACCGGGAGATAGTTGAGCAAGGCGGAGGAGAGTAGGAGCGGCGTGACCCGCTTCGCGGCCTCCTTGTTCGGGAATACGATCTTGGTGGCGCCGACGAGATCCAGGATTTCGGCGTGGGCTTCCGTCTCCGCCTTCACGATGATCGTCTTGATGCCCATCTTCCGGCAGTAGCTCGTCGCCAGGATGGACGCCTCGATCTTGTCCCCCAGGTCGATCACGACGGCGTCCACGGTCGCCGGCAACGCGCGGCGGAGATTCTCTTCGTTGAGGACGTCCAGGACCACCGCGCTCACCGGAGCGTCGCGATACGCGTCCACGACATCCCGGTCCTTGTCGATGATGAGGACGTCCACGTCCAGGGCGAGGAGTTCGTCCAGCACGTTCTTTCCGAAGTAGCTCAGTCCGATGATCGCGAATTGTTTCATGGGTTCTCCGCACGTATCATACGCCTCCGTGAAAACCCGGGCAACGGCCTCCTCCTCGGTCGGCCTTCGTGGTAGACTGGTGGGCCTTATGGCAGGCCGATATCCCTTGTCGACCCATATCCTCAAGAACCTCGCCGACCGAAGGGCGCGTTTCGTTTTTCCTTCCGCCGTCCCCGCGGCCTTTTGGACGGAATTCGCCGCCGAGAACACGCTCGGCGCCGTCGCCAAGGACCGTTTCATCGCATGGGACGATTTCAAGGCGGCGACCTTGGCCGCGGAGCGGCTGGACCGGCGGCCCGCCAACGGCGCCGTCAGGTCCATCTTCGCCGCCGCCACGCTCGCCGAGAACGCCGCCGCGGCCGCGGCCGGCACCCCCCTCTTCTCGGAACTCATCGCCGCCGACCATGCCGGGACCTACGGGGCCTTCGTCGCCTCCCTCGCCCTTTCGCTACCCGCCTTGGACGGCCTCGTCTCCCGCCTCCGGAGCGCCGACCTTACGGCCGCCGACCCCTACTTCGCGGATCTCTCGCTCGTACGCGCGCGGTATACCGCGTTCTTGGACCGCTACGGCCTCTTCGAACCGTCCTGGAATCGGCTCCCCTTCCGCGCCTCCGGCTCCCGCTGGCTGCTCATCGGTCCCGAGTTGGCGGAGGATTGGAGCGAGTACGAGGCGGAGCTGACGCGCGAGCCGTCGGTGGAGGTCATCCGCCTCGGAGACCTTTCCGCTCCCGACGAGCGCGACGGATCCCATCCCCGCGGTCCCACCGCCGAGCGAAGAGCCGAACGGGCCCGGGCGATCCTCGGAGACGCGTCGGGACGCCTCCTCCCCTTTTCCTCCGCCCACGAAGAGGTGCGGTGGATCGCGCTCGCCGTCCGGCGACTCCTGCGGAGCGGAGAGGTGGCCCCCTCGGATATCGTGGTCTCCATACCGAACGTCCAGGATTACGCGGAACGCCTCTTGCTCGAATTCAGGCTGCGGGATATTCCCGCCGACCTCCGCGAGGGTCGCCCCATGTCCGAACAGTCGGTCGGCCGGCTCTTCTCCTCCCTCTCCGCCTGCCCCGCGACGCGGTGGTCCTACCGCGCGCTCAAGGATCTCCTCCTAGATGCCGCGCTGCCCTGGAAGCACCGTTCCACGATCGACGCCCTCATGGAATTCGGACTTCGGTATCGCTGCGTCTCCGGCTTCCCCGAAAACGGCCGGAACGTGGACGTCTGGGAGCGGACCTTCGAGCGCCTCCGGGATAATCCCGAGGGAATCCGGTTCCCGCTCGGAAAGATCGAGTCCTTCTACCGGAACCTCAAGCGCGACGTGACCGATATCGTGGCGGCCGCCTCCTTCGCCGACCTCCGCAAGAAGCTGCTGATGTTCAAGTCCAACCACTTCGAGGACAACGCCCTGAACGAGGAATTGGACCTCCTCCTCGCGCGCGCCCTGGAAGCGCTCCAGGAACTCGCGGACACGGAGCGACGCTTGGAGGGCATGCGCGTGGAACGGCCCTTCGATCTGTTCCGCACCCACCTTCGGAGTCTCCCCTACGTTTTCCAGGCGCGGACGAGCGGCGTACGCGTCTACAAGTACCGGGTCTCGGCGCTCATTCAACCCGCGGTGCATTTCATCGCGAACGCGACCCAGGACGCCGCCACGGTGCGCGCCAATCCGGCGCCCTTCCTCAGGGAGGACCGGAAGCTCCGCGCCCGCGTGGACGAGCGGGACATGTCCGGCGATTTCATCGGCGCCTACGCGCTCTCGGGCGACGCGGTCGTCTTCACGGCGAGCGCGCGCGGCTTCACGACACACTCGGTTCCCCACCGCGCGCTCGCGGACGAGCGTTTCAAGGCGACCGCGGCTTCGCGGGCTGCCGGTTCGGGACCCGACCCCATCCGCCTGGAAGTCGAACTCGCGCTGGCCGGGCCTTCCGCCTCGGCGCTAGCCGACGAGGCCGCTTGCGCGCCGACCGTCGTCCAGAAAAGCGCGCGGGAGGTCGTGGAGAGCCTCGCGGGGGCGTCGTCGCCCCTCGATATCCGGCGCTCTCCCCTCGCCGACGCCGCGGCGGCCGCGGCCCTCCGCGCCAGGCTGACCGGATCGGAGGAGGGGGACCGCGTCTCGCCGACCGGCCTCAACGAGTTCGGCGCATGCGCGTATTCCTGGTTCCTCCGCCGCGGCCTCGGCATCAAAGAGAAACAGACCGAAATCGAGACGATAGATCAGCGGGAACTCGGCACGCTCTACCATCGGATACTGCAGCGCCTCTTCGAGCGGATCCGGCGCGAAGATGCCCGTTTCCGGCGGGATCGCCTGGAGCGATACAGGGAATTCCTCGTGGAAGAAACCGACGCGGCGCTCGCCGAGGCCCGCGCGGCCGAAGGCGCCTTCCAGGAATCCGTCTACGCCATGCTGCGGTCCAAGCTCATCGCCGCCCTCTCGGCCTACCTGGAGGCGGACGCCCCTCGCCTGGACGCCTGCGAGATACTCGGGGCCGAATTCCCGCTCAAGCGGGCCTACCCCGAACTCGGCCTCGCGCTCTCCGGTATCGCGGATCTCGTGCTCCGGAAAAACGACGGGAGCCTGGCGGTGGTGGACTTCAAGACCGGCCTCATGCCGACGAGCGGCGCCCTGGTCCCCGACGATGAAGGCCTCCTCGGCGACTTCCAGATGGCGTCCTACGTCCGCATGGCGGAAAACGGCGAGGAGACGGTGCGCGCGGCTCGATTCTACTCCATCGATCATCGACAATTCCGGCATGTCCTCGCCGACGACGAGAAAACGCGCGCCAACGCCCGGCTTCCGCTTTCCCGCGAAGGGTACGATGCGGCCCTCGATGCCTTGGATGAGGCGATGGAGGCGGTCGCCGGAGCGCTTGACGGCGCAGCCTATCCGGTGCCGCCCCTCGGCTACCGCGCCGCCTGCGCCGCCTGCAAGGTGCTCTCGGTCTGCCGGCTGCCCTTCGCCGGAGGCGAACCGTGAAAAAAATGAAGCTCGACCCTGGACAAGCAGCCGCCTATAACGCCGATCGGAACGCCGTCGTGTCCGCGGGGGCAGGGTCGGGGAAGACCACCGTGCTCGCCGAGCGTTACGTGCGCCTCGTCACCGAACGCGGGTTGGACGTCGATTCCATCCTCACGCTCACCTTCTCGCGCAAGGCCGCAGCCGAGATGTACGGCCGCATCTATCAGCGGCTCGCCGATTCCGACCATCCGCGCGCCCGGGACCAGATCGCCGCCTTCGATACGGCGCGCATCATGACCCTGGACGCCTTCTGCGCGTCGGTCGCGCGCGGCGCCTGTCATCGTTACGGCGTCCCGCCCGATTTCGCCGTCGACGAGGCCCGCCTGCAGCGCATCGCCGACGAGGCGGCCGTGGAAGTGCTCATGGATCGCCGGCAGGAGGATGCCCTCCGCCGTCTGGTGGCGACGCGCGGCTTCGATCGCATTCGCCGCGAATTCCTCGCCGATATCGCGGTCAAGACCATTTCCTTGGCCGCGCCTCCGGACTTCCAAGGAGACGCGGCGCGGCAGGCCGCCCACCTGAAGACGCGCATCGCCGAGGTCTGCGCGGAACTCGAACGGATCGGAGCGGAAATTCTCTCCATCGATGAGACGGGAGTCGCCGGCGAGACGCTCTCCAAGGCCAAGACCGCGGTCCGCGGCGTACTCCCGCTCACGCGCGGCTTGGACGACGCCGACCTCGCGGCCCTGATCGAGGCGGCGCGCTATCTCGCCTCCGGCGATTCCTTCAGGAGACCGGGTTCCAACGTCACCCAGGCGGCCCTCGTCGAATTGCGCGAATGGACCGAACCGCTCAAAACAAACGCCAAGGAGCTGCAGGTCCTCGCCGGGAGTTACCGTTTCCGCGACGACGCCCTCGCCGTGGGGGCGCTCCTGGACGACTTCGCGGAGCGTTTCCTGGAGCGCAAGCGCAGGGAAGGCCTCATCTCCTTCCGCGACGCGGCGGAACTCGCCCTGGATATCCTCAAACGGGATCGCGCGCTCCGCGACCATTACAAGAGCCGCATCCGCGCCATCATGATCGACGAATTCCAGGACGACAACGAGCTGCAGAAGGATCTCCTCTACCTGCTCGCGGAGCGGACGGATCGGCATTCCGCGGGCGTTCCGCGGCCGGAAGACCTCGCCCCGGACAAGCTCTTCTTCGTCGGGGACGAGAAACAGTCCATCTATCGGTTCCGCGGCGCCGACGTTTCGGTATTCCGGCGACTCTCTTCCGAGCTCGATCCCGGCGGAAAGGCCTCCCTCGCCCTTTCCGTCAACTACCGTTCTTCCGCCGAACTCGTCGACTTTTTCAACGCCTTCTTCCCCGGCGTTTTCGGAGAAGCGGAGGAGCCCTTCGAGGCCGCGTTCTCGCCCATCGCCGCGGCGCCGCGCGAGACGGGGGACGCCGAGCCGGACGCAACCGGCGGGACCGAGCCGGACGCGGGCCCCCTGTTCGCGGCTCTTGCGGCCGCCGTCGCCCCTGCCGCCCCGACCGCGGCCTCAGCGGACCCCGCGACCGCCGCGATCCCCGCCGTGGAATTCCATCTCCTCGTCCGCGGAAGCGACATCGAAGGAGAAATGGATCAGGATGACGCCGAACTTTCGGCCGCCGCCTCCGAAGCCTTCGCCGCGGCCCGGCGCATCGCGCTCGGCGTCGCCGCGGGAGAATTCGCCTACGGCGACGTCGCCGTGCTCTTCCGGTCCACCTCGCGCCAACACGAGTACGAGCGAGCCCTCCGCCTCCTGGACGTGCCCTTCGCCGCGGCCGATCCCCGCGGCGTCTTCGCGGAAGGTCCGGCCAACGATATCTACGCGATGCTCCGACTCGCGCTTTTTCCCCGCGACGACACGTCGTACGCCGCGGTCCTCCGCTCTCCCTTCGTCCGCCTCGGCGACGACTCGCTCGTCCGCATCTTCCTGTCCGACCGCGCGGAGCCCTTCCCCGAGGACGCGGACGAACGCTGGTTCTCCGGCGCCGACGACGCGCGTCGCTTCGCGGCCGGAAGGGAGCTCTATCGATCCGTCCTCGCCTCCGTGGACCGGCGCGGCATCGCCGCGGTCATCGCGAGCCTCTGGTACGACGCCGGGTACCGCACCTCCATGCTCCTCGATCGCGACGCCGCGGCTTGCCTCGGCCACTTCGACTACCTGCACGATTTGGCCCTGGACGCCGACCGCCGCGGGCTCTGCCTCGCCTCCTTCCTGGACGAGCTGGCTCCGCTGATGGGGACCGCCGAAAAAGCCGAGGGCGGGGATCCGGGAGAGGGCGGAAACGCGGTCAGGCTCATGACGGTCCATAAGAGCAAAGGCCTCGAGTTTCCCGTCGTCCTCATCGCGGACGCGGGGAATGAGGGCCGCGGCCTCAGGAATTCCCAGCCCTATTACGTGGACCCGGAATTCGGGGTAGCCGTCACCTTCCGGCCCGAAGACGCGGGAAAAGACGAGTCGATCCCGAACTACTTCTTCGAACGGGCCCGCGCCGCGGAAGAAGCGCGGGAAACCGCCGAATTGCGGCGCCTGTTCTATGTCGCGGCCACCCGCGCCGAACGCAAGCTCTTGATTTTCGGTTCTCGAAAAATCGCGAAGAAAGAAGCCGAGGAGCTCTCCGCCCTTTCCGTCGCCGATCGCGCCGCGGCGGTTCTCCGCGCCCCGAAACTCGACAAGGACGGGAGCCTCCAAGCCAAATCCTTCCTGGATCTCACCGCGGCCGCGCTCGCGGAACCGGCCGCCGCGGCCGCCCGCTTTTCGCTTGAGGCGCTCGCCCTCCTCGGCGAGAAGGAGCGGCGGCGGCTCGTGCGGGAACCGACCACCGCCCAAGCGACGCCGCGGCCGACGACGCGGGCTTCCGCCGCGGTTGCGCGCTTCGCCGCCTTCCATAGCCGGGCGGCGACGCCCCTTCCCGCGGAGACGCGCCGCGTCGTGAGCCCGAGCGCCATGGAAGCCGTCGCTCACCGGGAGAACGCGCGCGCCGCGGAAGGAGAGGCGCTCGCGGCCCTGGACATCGATCATCACCTGAAGGCGGAAGGCATCGAAACGGCCTTCGGCACCCTGTGCCACGTGGCCGTGGAACGAAGACTCTCAGGAAGGCCGGACGATATCCCGATAAAGATCGAGAGCGCGTTGGAAAGCCTCGGCGAGGCGGAGCGCGCGGCCGTGATCGGCACGGCCCGAAACCTCGCCGACGCGTTCCTCGGCACCGAACTCGGCCGGAAAGCCCTGGCCGCGGAGCGCAGGAGCGCGGAATTCCCGTTCCTGCTCCCGCTCCAGGGAGCCGGCGAGCTCCCGTGGCTCGTCAACGGCACCATGGACCTCATCTTCGAGGCCGAGGGCCGCTGCGTGATCGTAGATTTCAAGACCGATCGGCGGCTGGACCCCGCCGCGCACGCCGTCCAGCTTTCCGCCTACCGGGCGGCGGCGCGCGCATTTTCGGACCTGTCCGTGGAGACGTGGCTATTCTACTTGCGCGAAGCGCGGGCGGTACGCGTGGATGAATGCCTCTCCGCGGCCCGCCTCGCCGAGCTCGCCGAACTCGCCGCGGCCGCGACCGCGGCGGCATCGGCGCCCGCATCGGAGGACGACTGACGTGAATGAGCGCCCTACCTACAACGAACTCCTCGATTCATTCGAGGATCAGCGCCTCCTCATCGAAATCGGCAGGGATCTCATGCGCGAACGCGATGTGGATCGATTGCTCCGCCGTATCCTGGAAGTGAGCCGACTCATGACCGGCGCGGACGCCGGCAGCATCTTCCTGGCCGAAGAGCAGGACGGCAAGGCTCTCCTCCGGTTCAAGTACTCCCATACGGTCTCCAAAGAATTACCGTACGAGGAATTCACCATGCCCCGCACGGTGGGTTCCATCGCCGGTTACGTTTCCCTCAACGGGCACAGCCTCAACATTCCCGACGTCTACGAGTTGGACGGGAACTTGCCGTACAGCTTCAACGACTCGTTCGATCTCGCGCACGGGTACCGCACCAGGTCCATGCTCACGGTCCCCATGACGGACCATACCGGCGCGGTCGTCGGCGTCATCCAGCTGCTCAACTCCAAAGAGATGCCCGGCAAGTTCGGCATCAATCCCGACGAGATCCTCCTCCGTACGAGCGAGGATTTCGAACGGCTCATCGTGCCGTTCCAAGAGCGCTACGAGCCGCTCATGGAGGCGGTCGCGGCCCAGGCCGCGATCGCCCTGGAAAACGCTTCCATGATCAAGCGCATCCTCGGCCAGTTCGAACAATTCGTCGCCGCCGCCGTAGACGCGGTGGAAGCGCGCGACCCCGCGACGAGCGGGCATTCCTTCCGCGTCGCGGCCAACGCCGTCGCCTTGGCCCGCGCCCTCAACGCCCTCGAACTCGCGAAAGGGCGCCTTCCCCGTTTTTCCGACTCCGCGCTCAAGGAATTGGAATACGCGGGGCTCCTCCACGACTTCGGCAAAGTCTACATCGATCCTTCGATATTCCTCAAATCCAAGAAACTTTATCCCGGCGATTTCGAACGCTTGAAATTGCGGCTCAAGTACCTCCGCCGTTCCCTGGAACTCGATTTCGCGCTCCGCGAGTCCTGCCTGGATCAGGATGCCCGGCAGCGGCTGGACGAAGAGCGCGAAGCCACCATCCACGAACTCGTGGAGGTCTCCCGCCTCATCGAGACCCTCAACGAGCCGACCATGATGGCCGAGGATCCGTCCTCCCTCATCGCGCGCATCCAGGCCGCCGCGATCCCCTTGGTCCGCGGCATAGACGATGAACCGATCCCGCTCCTCACCGAAGATGAAACGGCGAACCTGCTGATCAAGCGAGGCAGCCTCAACGATTCCGAGCGCGCGGAGATCGAACGCCATGTCGTCCGGTCCTACGAATTCGTAAAGCGCATTCCCTGGCCGCCCGAGTACGCGCGGATCCCCGAATACGTCAAAGCGCACCACGAAATGCTCGACGGGTCGGGGTATCCGGACCGGCTCCGCGGAGACCAGATACCCCTCCAGGCCCGCCTCCTCGCCGTCGCCGACATCTACGACGCGCTCACCGCTTCCGACCGGCCGTACAAGAAGTCAGCCAGCCCGGAACGGGCCATCGCGATCCTCACCGAAGAGGCGTTGCGGGGCAAACTCGACGGGGAGATCGTGGAGATCATGCGCGAACTGGTTCTGGTGCCCGCCCGCTAACCTCCGCGCCTCCGCGCTACGACGAAATACGTAGAGGAAAAAGGTCGATCTCGACCAAACGTTCGATGTCGGTTTTCCCGGAATGAGGCATCTTCCTCCCTGCGATCACCGATCGCGATGGAGGACTCTTTTCATGCATACCGCACTTCGAACTACCCTCGCCCTCAGCGTGGGCCTTGCCTGCGCGCTGGCTGCGAACGCGGAACCGGCCGCGCGGGATTTCCGCGATGCCGACGTCGTCATTTCCGCTCACCTTCCGCGCATCGAATTCGTTTCGTACGCCGGTATCGGCGGCGGGACTATCTTCGCCGACGGCGCGGCGCCCGTAATGGAGGGGACCGGCGGCATCCAGCTCACCCCGTGGCTCGCCCTCGGCGGATTCTGGTCCGCGGCGCCCCTCTCGGATTTCGAGCACGCCGAGCTCGGCGTGTCCATCGCGGACGTGGAGGCTGCGTACGCAATCATGTCGGGGACGGAGCTCTTGATAACCCCCTTCGCCGCCAAGGCCGTACATCCCCTCTTCCGCGTCGCCGTCGGAGGCGTTTCGGTCGGATACCTTGAAGACGTGGACGACGAGGAAGGGTATGACCGGGCGACCGACGAGCGTTACTTCCTGGCTTCCGTCGCGGCGGGCGCGGAGATGAACCTTTCCCGGCACCTCCGGCTCGCCCTGCGCGGCGGGTGGCGCTTCGCGGCCAACGAGGAGACGCTCGGCATCGCTGAGGGTGACTTGAGCGGCCCGGAGCTCGCGTTGACGCTCCGCGCCCTTTGGCGCACCGTTATCGATTAAGACCCCGTTCCGGACGCGCCGTTTCGCCGAAAGGGGAACGGCGCGGGCCTTCCTTCCTTTTCCCCGCCATCCGCGCTACACTGGCCGCGTCGATGGAACACCTCATACTTGCGGCTTATATCCTTTTGTTCACGAGCGGTTCGGCGTGTATCCTCGCGCTCGCCTTCCTGCGCCTCCGGCTCAGGAGCCGTATCGTCGGCGACTTGCTCCGTATCCAAGCGCTCCTCCTCGCCGGCCTCGCGCTCGTGCTCGTCTACTTTTATCTGCGGAATATCGTAGCGGAACCCGCGGCGCCGCTCGTCAGGAAATGGATCGGCGTCTGCTCCACGCTCGTCCAGGCGGCCTTATACGCCATCGCCTTCCGCATGGTCGCGGCGCTCCGTACCGGAGCAGGCTTTCGTCCGGCGCTCCGGACGGCCGCCGCGGGGCTCTGCCTCGCCGTTACCGCGACGAGCCTCGCCTATGCGCTCTTCGCCCTGTTCCCGACCCTCGAACCGCGCTGGCTCGCCGAGAGCCGCGCGATCGGCTCGATGCTGGGCTACGTCTTGGTCGGGGTAACGCTCTTCGCGCTCGGCCTCGTCCTGTGGCTCGCTCCGCTCGGCGGGGAGCACGCCGCGGTCCGCCTGCTCGCCCGCGGGTGGGCCGTTTCGCTCCTCGGCTTCGCGCCTCTCTCGGCCCTCGAATGGGCGCTCGAGGCGTTCGGGCCGCTGCCCTATGCGCCGCTTTCCCTGGATTTCCTTTTTTATCTGTCCTGCAACGCGATTTCCGTCGTCGCCTTCGCCCGATCGCTCCGGACCGAGCGGAAAACCGACGACTCTCCGTTGCTCGCGGCGGTGAGCGCCGAGACCGCCGCCCGCTTCGGCCTCACCGAGCGGGAGCGGGACATGGTGCCCCTCATCGCGCGGGGACTCGCGAACAAGGAAATCGCCGCGGAACTCGGCATTTCCGCCGCGACGGTCCGTACGCACATTTACAACCTGTTCCAGAAGGTCGGCGCCAAGGGCCGCATCGAACTCCTCAACAAGCTCGGGTCCTGAAGTCCCGCGCCGCGGTTTACCGCTTGGCGTACCACTCCACGACGCGCTGCAGGTCCGCGACGGGCGGCGTGGCCGCGATCGAAGGCAGGCCGACGACCTTGACGGTTTCGCCCTCGCGCGCGAGCCAAGCGGGAAGGGGACGGCTCTCGGCCGCCGCTTTCGCCCGCTCGGATACTCCGCCGCTCACGTCGGGCGCCAAGGAGATCCGGTCTCCGAGAGAGATGAGGGAACTCGGGATATCAACTTTCTTGCCGTTCACGCGGAGATGGCCGTGGGAAACGAACTGCCGCGCCTGTCCGCGCGTGACGGCGAATCCGGCCCGGTAGACCACGTTGGAAAGCGATCGTTCCAGGACTTCCGCCATGGCTTCGCCGGTGGCGCCGCGCCCGCGGGAAGCGAGCCGGTAGACGTTCCTGAGCCGACGTTCCGTGAGCCCGTACATGAGGCGGAGTTTCTGCTTCTCCGCGAGCTGCAAACCGTAATCGCTCGTCTTGGTCTGCCGCCGCTTGTCGGGCGCCTTCCCCGGCTTGTGCGGCTTCCGGTCAAGGAGACGGTCGTACTTGGGATTTCCGAACAAATTGACGCCGAAACGCCGGACTATCCGGCCTTTGGCGCCGGTCAATCGAGACATGCAACCTCCAATATATGACTATTTTTGTAGTATATATCGATCGGTCACGTCAAGGCGGCGACGTCCGCGCCCTCCGGTCAGGAAGGTCGATACCGCCATCCGGGTGGAGTCGAAGGCCAGGCGCTCGAGGGCGACGTCCTCGGGCCTGAGGAAGACGATTCCCGCGGCTTCCTTCGGGTCGGGGGTAAGGTCTTCAGGGAGCAGAAGCGGCGCGCGGACGACGAAAAAGAGGTCGCAGGTGTTGTAGAGGATGCCCGCGTACTCGTAGCGGTTCGGAAAGGAGCTGAGGAATTCCATTTCCTGGGGTTCCCAACCGATCTCTTCCCGGCATTCCCTGCGCACCGCGGCCTCGGCGCTCTCTCCGGGGTCCACGAATCCGCCCGGTAGCGCGAGGAGGCCCGCTGCCGGTTCCTTCGCGCGGACGATGAAGACGAGCTTTTCTCCGGCGATCACGAGCGCCCCGGCGGCGGTCGCCACGTTGTGGAAGTAAAGGAATCCGCAGGATGCGCAACGATACGCCTTACCGTCCTCGAAGCGTATCTCGCTCGACCTACAGGAGGGGCAGTAGCGGAACTGCATCCGGCGTTTAGTACGCGCCTGGGGACGTTCCTTCGGAACGGATCTCCGTGAGATATTTCTCTATCGCTGCGACGGCTTCGGGCGATCGGTCCGTGAAGGATATACCCATGACGCATTTGCCGTCTTCCATCCGCGAATACGCGACGTAGCCTTCCACCTGGACGACCGTTTCGCATTCCTCGCAGGTTACCCCGAGCATGATGAAAACGGGGGTCATCGGGTCCAGCGGATTCTTGGATTCGCACTTCAAACCGCCGGTCGACAGGTCCAGACCTTGCACCTGCAGGAAGTCCTGCCCATCGGAGGAGAGGTCGACGAATTGCTTGATCGAGAACCGCCGCGCAGCGCGCCTTTCGCTAAACATGATGCCTCGTAGTATACTCCCGACTCGCGCGGTTGGAAAGCGATTCCGGCCTTTTCCTTCTTAACAAGCGGCTGTTGAACCCGATACCGCGTGTCTTTATACTGTCCCGTCATGATCCACGAATGCGCGCTCTCCGTAAGGACCTACGAATGCGACTCCTACGGCCATGTCAACAATGCCGTCTATTTGCACTACCTGGAGTTCGCTCGGACCGAGTACCTCAAATCGATCGGCTTCGATTATGCCGCGGTGGTCGCAGCCGGGTACGGGTTGTACGTGGCGCGGATCGAGATCGATTACAAACGGCCGGCCTTCGCCGACGACTCCTTGACCATTCGCTCTTGGGCTACCAAAAAAGGGGCCGTGAGCGGCGTGATGGCACAGGAGATACGCCGGGGGGACGACGTGATCGTAGAGGCGCGCGTCACCTGGGCCTTCGTCGACGCCGCCGGCATGCCCTGCCGCGTCCCCAAGGAGTGGGACCTTCCCGGCCTCCGCCCTTAGGCAGCGGCCCGCTGAAAACGTGCACCAAAAAAAACCGCCCGGCGCGGCCGGGCGGCAATGAAGAATCCCTCGCCGGGCCTCAGGCGCCCATGAAGAGCTTGAGGTCGTCCTCCACCGAGCCGATGCCGGCGATCCCGAAGTTCTCCACGAGGACCTTGGCCACGTTCGGCGAGAGGAAGGCCGGAAGCGTGGGACCGAGGTGGATGTTCTTGATCCCGAGATGGAGCAGGGCCAACAGCACGATGACGGCCTTCTGCTCGTACCAGGCGATGTTGAAGCTGATCGGCAGGTCGTTCACGTCGGCCGCGCCGAAGGCTTCCTTGAGCTTGAGCGCGGTGAGCGCGAGCGAGTACGAGTCGTTGCACTGGCCGGCGTCCAGGACGCGCGGGATTCCGCCGATGTCGCCGAGATCCAGCTTGTTGTAACGGTACTTCGCGCAACCCGCGGTCAGGATGACCGCTTCCTTCGGGAGCGCCGCGGCGAAGTCGGCGTAGTACTCGCGGCTCTTCATGCGGCCGTCGCAGCCGGCCATGACGAAGAAGCGCTTGATCGCGCCGCCCTTGACGGCGTCCACGACCGCGCCGGCCACCTTGTCGACGGCCGCGTGGGCGAAGCCGCCGGTGATGGTGCCCGTCTCGAGCTCTTTCGGCGGGGGGCATTTCTTGGCCAGTTCGATGATGGCGGAGAAATTCTTCTTGCCGCCTTCCACCCGGTCGGCGATGTGCGGGCAACCGGGGAAACCGGCCTCGCCGGTGGTGAATACGCGGGCCCGGTAGCTGTCCTTCGGCGGAACGAGGCAGTTGGTCGTGAGGAGGACGGGCCCGCCGAACGCTTCGAACTCTTCGACCTGTTTCCACCAGGCATTGCCGTAGTTGCCGACGAAATTCCCGTACTTCTTGAACGCCGGATAGTAGTGGGCGGGCAGCATTTCGCCGTGCGTATACACGTCCACGCCCGTACCCGCCGTCTGCTCAAGGAGCTCTTCCAGATCCTTGAGGTCGTGCCCCGAGATGAGGATGCCGGGATTCTTGCGCACGCCGAGCTGGACGACGGTCGGCTCCGGGTTACCGTACGCGCCGGTGTTCGCGCCGTCCAGGAGCGCCATCGCGTCCACGCCGTATTTACCGGTTTCCAAGACCAAGGCGGTGAGGGCGGCTGCGTCGAGGGAGTCGTCCAAGGTCGCCGCGAGGGCGCGTTCCATGAATTCCACGAGGGCGCCGTCCGACTTCCCGAGGTTTTCCGCGTGCTCCACGTAGGCGGCCATACCCTTGAGGCCGAAAATCACGAGGCTGCGGAGCGCGCGCACGTCCGGGTCTTCGATGGCGAGGAAGCTCGCGGCGGTCCAGGCGTCCAGCATCTCGGCCTCGGTCTTCGCCTCAAAGCGGGCCGCCGCGGGCAGTTTGGCGGGTAGGGCGCCGCCCTTGGACGCGATCAGCTTCTTGAGCTCCTCGCGGAGCGCGATCGTCTCCCGGATACGGGAAATGAAAACGTCCTTGTCGAAATTGGCGTTCGTGATCGTGGCGAAGAGGCCCTGGTAGAGCGCGCGGCCGACCTCCGGATCCACGATCGCCGCCTTCCGCGCGGACTGCGCTACGACGGCGAGCCCCTTGAGCGCGTAGAGGAGCACGTCCTGCAGATTGGAGACCGTCTCGTCTTTTCCGCAAACGCCGCGGACCGTGCATCCCGTTCCCTTGGCGGCTTCCTGGCACTGGTGGCAGAACATTCCCATTTCATTCCTCCGAAATCCGTAGTGTGGCTCGATCATACGGACCTCCGGACGGCCGCGCCGTAACCGGCGTTACGGTTTCATGATTTTTATATCGAAAGCGAGAAGACCATCCGCTCGGCCGGTCCCACCGAGCGGGTGAGTTCGAGCGGGCGTCCGTCGGCCAGCGCGGCGACCCGAGTCACCGCCATACCGGCCCGCGGACTGGGCCCGCCCACGCCGAGCAGCCCGGCATCTTCGGCGCTCAAGATCACCGCCTCGTACGTTTCGGTCCCGGCCGCCGGCGCGAGGCCGTAGCGGTCGGCCAAGGTCGCGTAGAGCGAATCCCGCGCGGGATCCGCCAGGGCGAAGCCGGGCACGAGGGCGGCGGGTAGGGCCGTACGCTCCAGGAGAACCGGAATGCCGTCGGCGATCCGCAAGCGTACGAGCCGATGCACCCGTGCCCCGGAATCCAGGGCGAGCCGCTCGATCTCGTCGCCGTCCGCCTCCGCCTCTCCCGACGAGAGGAGCACCGAAGTCGGTTCCCTCCCCGCGCGGCGCATATCTTCCGTGAAGGAATACAGGGGCTTGAGGTCGCGCACCAAGCGACGGCGCGCGAACGTCCCCCGTCCGCGCTCGCGCGAGACGAGCCGCTCCCGTTCAAGGAGGGCGAGGGCCTGCCGGACCGTGATCCGGCTCACCCGGAATTCATCGCAGAGTTCGGCTTCGGTCGGCATGCGGAAGCCGTCCGCGTACGGGCCGTTTTCTATCCGCGCACGGAGCTCGCGCGCGATGCGGAGATACCGCGGCGAGGCTTCGGTCCCGGTATCGCGGATCATGACGCGCCGAGGCGGCGGGCGCATTCTTCGAGCACCGCGGCCGTGGTCGTGCAGCCGAACCGCGTCCCGCCGATTTCCCGCACGAGGAGCGCGGTGTCCAGCTCGCGGATGCCGCCGGCCGCTTTCACCTGGACCTTCTCCGAAACGGAGCGCCGCATGAGCCTGAGGTCCGCGAACGTCGCGCCGCCGGAGCCGAATCCGGTGGACGTCTTCACGAAATCGGCCCCCGCGCGCTCGGCGATCCCGCACGCCTTCTCTTTGAGCTCGTCGGTAAGGTAGCAGTTCTCCAAGATGACCTTCACGATCGCCCCGCGCCCGTGGGCCGCCGCGCAGACCGCCGCGATGTCCTTTTCCACGTAGCCGAAATCGCGGCTCAGCAGTTTCGAAATATTGAGCACCATGTCCAGTTCCACCGCGCCGTCATCGATGGCCCGCTCGGCCTCGAAGACCTTGGTCGCGGTCGTGTTGTACCCATGGGGAAACCCGATCACCGTGGACACGAGGACGGAACTGCCGGCCAGGAGTTCCTTGACGAGCGCCACGTGCGACGGGGCGCAGCAGACCGAGGCCACCCCATATTTCCGGGCGACCGCGCAGCCCGCGCGGACATCCTCGTCCGTGAGATTGGGGCGGAGCAGGGAATGGTCGATCATTTTCGCGATCTCTTCGAGGGTATAGTCCATCGATTCCTCCAGATTGATCATAATATTATAACAAATATGAACGCATGACCAGAGCCGCGCGCTTACCGCCGGGCCTTACCGCGCACCTCGGCGGCTTGCCTCCGAGGGCGGACATAGCGAGAATGGAGGAGAGGGAGGCCCATGACCGAAACCACGGCTCGCATCATCGCCGTCCTCAAATCGCTTAAGCGCGGGACCGTTTCGAGCTACGGGGCCGTCGCGGCTGCCGCGGGCGTGCCGAACGGGGCACGATCGGTCGCGCGCGTGCTCCATTCGATGAGCCGGACCGAGAACCTTCCCTGGCACCGCGTCGTGCGCTCCGACGGTAGGATAGCGCTTCCCCGCGGGGCAGGCTTCGAATTGCAGAAAGCGCTGCTCGAGAAAGAGGGAATTTCGGTTTCGGACGAGGGTCGCGTCAGCTTCGCGGTACGCTGAACCGGTTCGGCTCCCTCCGGCTAGTTCGGAGCTTCGGTTTCACCGGGGCGGAACGTCATCGCGAACCGGGTCCCGCAGCCGGCCGATCCCGCGAACTCGATTTCCGCGTTCAACTGATCGGCGAGGCTCCGGATGAGCGTAAGCCCCAACTTCTCCTTCCCCTTGATATCCTCCGGCAACCCGATGCCGTCGTCTACGACGGAAAAGACCACCCTTCGGTCCGGCTCGTACTTGAGGCTCACCGCGATGGTTCCGCCGTCTCGGCGATCGGCCGGAAACGCGTGGAGGTACGCGTTCGTGAGGACTTCGTTGGCGATGAGCCCGAAGGGTACCGCGCGGTCGATCTCCAAGACGATTTGATCGAAATCCGAGGAGAAATGGATCCGGTCCTCCGCTTCGGCGCCGTTCCGCACCGACACCGAGAGCCGGGAGAGGTATTCCGCCAGGCCGACATGGTCGAGGGATTCCGACGAATAGAGTTCCTCGTGGACGAACGCCATCGCGAGCACCCTTCGCCGGCTCTCCTGGAGCGCGGCCGCCGTAGCCTCGTCGCTGTCATCCGCCTGGAGGCTCAGCAGGCTCGCGACGACCTGGAGGTTGTTCTTCACGCGATGCCGGATTTCCCTGAACATCGCATCCCGCTCCTGGAGGCTCGCCGCCAAGAGGCGCCGATCGCGCTCGTTTTCCAGGAATGATCGCTCCAGGGCGTCGAGGGTCCTGTTGATGATCTCGGCGAACCGGGCGAGTTCATCGCGTCCGGAGATATGCACGCGGAGCGTAGGCGCGCCGGAGGCCGCGATCAGTTCCATATCGCGACCGAGGAAAGAGAGGCGCCGCAAGACCAGCCGCGACATGAGGATCAAGGTCGCCCCGCCTATCGCCAAGGTAACGAGGGCCAGGATGAGCACCAAGCCGAGGAAGAGCGGGGCGCTGATTCCCATATGGGGTGTCTGGGTGGAGACCACGGCCTCCGCGGCATCGTTTCCTACGCCCGGAAGGCGCCCCCGCGCCTCCGGTATTCCATGCTCCGTCCGAGCGAGCACGACCGGATGTACTCGATCCCGCCTCGTCGCGGCCTCTACCCGTACGATCGTGCCGGTAAGCCGAGCCCAGCGCTCCACTCGTTCCGGGCCGAGCGAGCGGGTCATGATGAGAATGCCGGCGGGCGGGCCCGACCCGTCGCTCCTGAAGATTTGGCGCGCGCAGGCAAGCTCTATTCCGGAACTCGTGACCACCACCGCGGACGCCAGGCCCTCGGCCTCGGCGCGCGCATACAGGGACGAGCCGGGGCCTATTTCCCAAAGCGTCGGGGGCGGGTCGCGTTCCGACGTCCCGTCCTGGGTCGGGATCACCTTCGATATGATGAGTTCGTCATCGGTATCGTAGATGGCGATTCGGGCGAGCCGGATGGCGCGGAGCGCCCCATCGTAGAGGTTGGCTTCCGCAAAACCGGGATTCCTGCCGAGGACGTACTCGTAGGTATCGTCCCATACGCCCCAGTCGGTAGCTACCAGGGCGATCTGGTCCAAATCGTCCTGGGCCAGGGCGAACACGCGATCGAAGGCCTCCCGGGTCGCCTGCCGCTCCATCGTATCGACCCCGCGCGTGTAAAAAAGGCGCGCCAATCCGACGAACGCGCCGGTCGCGCACACAAAAGCGATGATCACTATGGTGATGGTCTTCCCGCGAATATCCACGCTACCCTCGCATTTAATATTATGGATATTTTAGAAATTGTAAAGGTTTCCGTTTGAACGTACACCCGCTAGGCGCGCCCCCGCGCGGCCAACAGGTCCGCTTCCGGGTGGGCCAGGTACGGCCCGAGCAGCCGCAGGGTTTCCGGATCCAGCGACGCCTCCATCGCGGTCCGCACCGCCCCGTCCATTCGGGAAAGGTAGGCCGCGAGCACGCGGAGCTGGGAATTGACGAACCCGGCGGTCCGCATGGATACCTCGTGCTCCTTCGCGAAACGCCAATCCTCGTTCGTCGCCGCGAACATGATGTCCCGGAGCAGGAGATTCCAGGCGAGGGTCGTCTCGTCGCTCTCCGGCTCCGCGAGGATGGCCTTGAAGCGTTCTCCGAATTCGGGCATCACGTACGGGTCCATGCAGTCGGGATCGTATCGACGTTTCCTGAGTATCTCGGCTTCGTACCGGAAACGGTCCGAAAGGTTACGCAGCCATTCAAAGTAGCTCGCCGTGACGCCGGCTCCGTTCGCGAGGAAATCGTAGAGCACCGTGACGCCCCGCTCGGAGAGTATGCGTTCCGCCCGAGAACTGTTCGGTCCGTTCGCGCCGCACACCTCGATCTTCGCGCGGATACGGCCCGCGTTCTCCTCGGTGACGGCGTTTTCCAGCGCGGCGGGAGCCACTATGTCGCACTCGAGTTCCAGGATGCGCGCTCCCGCATCGGCGCCGACGAGCCGCTCCCGTACGTTCTTGACGGCATGGATCACCGACGCGCGCTTTTCCTTCTCCGGATGGGCGCGCGAATTTTCCACCGCGGCCAGGATCTCCGCGGGATCGAGCGAGTCGCCGATCACGGCGCCGCCGGCGTCGGCCACGGCGATCAGGTTGACGCCGTACGGGGCGAGGGAGGAGATGAGCGCCCCGCCCACTTTCCCCGAGCCCTGGACCACGAGCGTCTTGCCGGCGAGGAGGGCCGGAAATACGCGCTCGTTCAACAGCTTCCAATCGGTATCCGAAATCAGCCGCCCCGAAAGCCGAATTCGGGCGGTACCCATGTGCGCCCGTTCCACCGCATAGGATTCCGACGATTCCTCCCGCAGGATGGCCCGCTCATCCACCGCGCAGGCGGTGCGGAGCGCCGCTTCCTCCGTCGCGGTGAGCGGCCGCGACGGGGTCCATTTCCCTTCCAAGTACCGGTTTCCGACCGCGGCCAACGTCGCATACGCCATGCCGAGCCCCGTCGCGGCTCCCCTCGCCGCGATACCGCGCCGCGGCTTTCCGGTGACCTGGGCGGCCGCGACGAGTTCGAGGTATTCCTCGCTGCTCGCCAACTCGCGCAGGACGCTAGAGTCGGTCCAGTCCACGTCGAAGTGGTCGCGGAGCATGCGGCGCGCCTCTTCCACCGACACGATGCGCGAGCCGATCATCGACACGCCGCTCTTGAGTCCGTACGCCATCATCGCCAAGTCGCGCAGCGCGCTCTTGAAGCCCTCGAACATCTGGCCGATCTCTTTCGGACCGCAGCCGACGTCGCCCGCGGGGACGTCCCGCATCGGGCCCGAGACGAGGATGAGGCTGCGGCCGAAGCTGGACAGGGTGTCGAAAAAGTCGATGGCGTTGCCCGCGA
The DNA here is from genome assembly GCA_023406985.1 of Spirochaetota bacterium. GTDB lineage: Bacteria > Spirochaetota > Spirochaetia > Treponematales > Breznakiellaceae > JAEXTK01. Next base: position 32,979 of record JAEXTK010000060.1, read on the forward strand.
AGTCGCGGGGATCCAGCATGAGGCCGCCTTTCGCGCCGCCGAACAGGATACGGCTCCGCGCGCACTTCCACGTCATCATGAACGAGAGGGCCGCGACCTCATCGAAGCTGACGATAGGGTCGATCCGGAGACCGCCTTTCGCCGGGCCGCGAACCGACGAATGCTTGATCCGATAGCCGGGGACGTTCACCGAAGCCCCGTTCGCCTGCGCGCTTACGAAAAACTCGTCGAAGGCGTCGTAGCCGAGGAGCAGGCGGAGCGCCCGCGGAGACTTCTCGACGCCGGTAACTTTGGCCGCTTCCAGAAAATCGGTGACGCTGTTGAGGTAAAAACTTCCGAGCTCGGGACCGGTCCCCTCCGGCCCGTTCTCCCTGCAGAGCGCCCGGAGCTCGTCCAGGGCGCGGACGGCATCGGCCTCATCAGTTCCCGCCGACAGCCGCCGGAGAATGCCCTCGATCCGGGAATCGAGCGCGCTCCGCCGCGCGTCGAGCCCCGCAGCCGCCACCTTAAGCTCCGCGAGCTCCGCTTCCAATCCCGATAGATCGTAGACGGAGGAGAAATAGACGGAGAGTATGCCGACGTCCCCGTCCGCGTGGCGGAACAAGTCGAAGTAGCTCCGCGATAGGTTGATGCCCCTGCGCTCAAAGATGCGAAGCGTTTCCGTGATGAATCGCGGTCCCGGATCGGAGAGGCCCACCATGACCCGCGTGGCCCGCTCCTTCTTTCCCGTATCACCCTCGTAGCGGACTTCGGCGATATCCGTCACGACGAGTCCCGCATCCACGACGCGGTCGTAGAAGACCAGGTGCCGTTCCGACCGCCGGGGCTCCATCGTGGACTGGATTTCTTCCAATAGGTAGCGCGGAGAAAGGCTCTCCACGAAGCGATCCGCGCGGAGAAGGTCGCGGTTGTCGCCGTAACGACGCAGTTCTTCCTTGAGCGCTCCCACGGCCGCGGCCTGTTCCGCGGAGAACCGCGGATTTTCGTTGACCAGTTTTTCCAGGCGGACGATGCGGACGCCGCTCCGCGTGCTCTCCGAATCGAAGGAGGCGATGCGCATGGACGCGTTTTGTTCGATGATGCGCTCCAAGCGTCCGGGGATGTCGCGGCCGACGTTGATGAGGTAGGTGATCACGCGCGAGTCGTCGCTCACGTGGTGGATCTGGCCGGTATTCGCCGCGAGCAGCCGCGTCACGATGAAGAGGTGCCGGGCGATCTCTTCCGGGCTGTTCGAATGGAAATACCACGGGGGAAGCCGGTTGTCGGAGAAATAACTCGCGACGAGCTTTTCCCGCATATTGATGTCCATCTTGTAATTCGACTCGAGGATGCCGCCGACCCGCGCCTCGATGTCATGAAGCAATGCCGCCTGATACCGAATCCTCGTTTCCGCCATCGCAGCCTCCCGATCGCCCTACCATCCTAGACCCGCCGTCCCTTATCCGCAAGGAAGGCCGGCGCGGACGGCTTGACGGCGCTCCCCGTTCCGGGCTCATATGGGGCACCGATGAACAACTACCACACTCACACGTTCCGCTGCGGCCACGCGTCGGGCGATGTCGGCGACTACGTGCTCGCCGCGCGGGCGGCGGGACTCTCCGAGCTCGGCTTCTCGGACCATGTTCCGTTCCCCGACGGCCTTTGGCCGGAATCGCGCATGTCCATGGACGATGTCGGCGGCTACCTCTCCGCCGTTTCGGCGGCCGCGGAAGCGGAACGGACGCGCGCCGGAGGCGGCATCGCGATACTCTCCGGCTTCGAATGCGAATGGCGCGATACGATGGACGGTTACCTCCGCGACCTTGTCCCCACCCTCGGTCTCGATTACCTGGTCGCGGGCGTCCACTGGGTTCCCTTCCAGGGCGAATGGATTCCGACGACGCACATCACCCGGAAACGGGAACTCCGCGCCTTCGCCGACTATACCGTCAAGACCATCCGCAGCGGCCTATTCGCCTTCCTCGCCCATCCCGATATCTTTTGCGCCCGGTGGTACGAGTGGGACGACGAGGCCCGCGCCTGCTCGAGGGAAATCCTCGCGGCCGCGGAAGCGGAACGCCTTCCCTTGGAGATCAACGGCTATGGACTCCGCAAGCCCTACACCGACTCCGCGGAAGGGCGCCGCCCGCAATACCCCTGCCTCCGCTTTTGGGAACTCGCCGCGGAATACGACATCGAGGTGCTCGTGAATTCAGACGCGCATCGGGCGATGGACGTCGCGGCCAGCCTCCACGAAGGAAGGGCCATCGCGGAACTCTTCGGCCTTCGCCTCATCGACCGCCTCCCGGCGCGATCGGCGGCTCCGGCGGTTCTCGAGTCCTGAGCGGCGACCGATTCTTTCCACGCTTCAAGACGGGGAAGAGGACAGACGCTCGTAAGGATCTTGTCGATAGAAACGCGCGAGTAATCGATACACGTCGGGAAAGTCGGACCTGAGCACCACCGGCTTCTCGAAAAAGTATTCCGTGCACACCGCGAAAAATTCGTCCGGCGAGAACGCGGCGTACGAATCGATGCGTATCCTGCCGCCCTTCTTCCGGCGCGCGCCCCGCTTATTCCTCCCGGCGGACGATCCGCGCGCCGGGGGCCGCTCCTCCGCGGCGCGCATCCTCTCGAAGGCCGCGACGAAAACCTCGCGCCATTCCGCGTAGTCCATATCCGACGGCAGCGGGGGACACCCGTCGAACGCGCCGTCCGCGCCGTCGATCTTGTGCGCGGCCTCGTGGATGACGACGTTGTAGCCGTCGCCCCACCCGGACTCGTCGACGTCGGTCATGGAGAGCACGACCGGCCCCAGGTGAAGCACTTCGCCGCCGAGTTCATCCTCGTACTCATGGACGACGCCCGCCGCGTCCGTCTCGGTACGCGTGATCTCATAGGCGTCGCCCGTCACGATGATCGTCTTCCAATCCGCGTACCAATCCAAGCCCAGCTCGAGGATGGGCAGACAGGCTTGCGCCGCCGTGGAAACGCGGAACGCGTCGTCCACTTCAGCGTCGCGGACGGGGTGGAAGGCTTTTTCCGCGAGGAATATCGTGGCGAGATCGCGCAATCGCCTGCGCTCGCCCTCGTCGAGGCGCGCGAAGATCTTGTGCTCTTTGAGCGCCCACGCCCAAAGTTCTTCGGGAATCGGTTTGGTTCGCAGTATCCGCGCGCGCCGTCGTTCGCGCAGGGAGCGGAAGAGGCCCATCATGCAAGGCCGGTCGCGGCGCCGCCGGAGACGGCTTAGGCCTGGAGGTCGACGAGGCGGCCGAGCGCCGGATCGGCGATCCTCTCGGCGGGCGCGGCGGCCTCCAGCATTTTCGCGAGGGAGGCGGATTGTTCCGTCGCGAAATCCAAGGCTTTGCCCATCACCGCCATGGAGACCTGATCCTGAATGCGCTGAGCGGATAAGTCCATAGAAAGACGCGCGATATCCATGCCGTGACTGTAGCTTTACGGTGGGGCGGCGTCAAGCGCACCGCGGATCCCGTCATTGAAAGCGATCCGCCTCCATGCTATCCTTGCCTCAGGATGTCCCCCGAGTTGCCCCTTCCCGCGAAAAGTCGCGACGCGGACGCCGTCTCATCGGCGGTCTACGGTGAAAAGACGGAAGCCCGAGGCACGACCGTTGCTCGGCTCCTCGTGGACGGCGCCTCCAAGGTCATCATCGGCAAGCGCGACGTCCTGCAACTAGTGGTGGCGGCCCTACTCGCCAGAGGGCATATCCTCCTTGACGACCTTCCGGGCCTCGGCAAGACCACCCTCGCCAAAACCTTCGCGCGCCTCATCGCCGGAGCGGACGGACGTCCGCTCGAGTTCAAGCGCATCCAGTTCACGCCCGATCTACTCCCCTACGACATCACCGGCGTCGACGTCTTCGATCCGGAATCCCGCGGCTTCAGGTTCATCCCCGGGCCCATCTTGGCCAACATCGTGCTCGCCGACGAGATAAATAGGACGACGCCGAAGGTCCAGTCGGCTCTGCTAGAAGTGATGGCCGAGAATCAGGTCACCGTCGGCGCGAACATGCACCGCGCGCGGGATCCGTTCGTCGTCATCGCGACCCAGAACCCGGTGGAGAGCGAAGGGACCTTCCCGTTGCCCGCGGCCCAGTTGGACCGGTTCATGATGCGCCTCTCCCTCGGATATCCCGATCGCGATTCGGAACTGGCGATCCTCGATGAGGATCCGTCCCTCGCCGCCCTCTCTTCCCTAGAGCCGGTCGTTTCGGTCGCCGACTTTCTTGACGCGCGGGAGGCGGCCGAACGCGTGTACTGCCACGAGGAATTAAAAAATGCGGTCGTCGACATCGTACGCGGTACCCGCGTCCATAAAGGGATCTCGCTCGGCGCGTCCCCGCGCGGGGGCCTGCACTTCATCAAGGCGGCGAAAGCGCTCGCCGTAGTGCGTGGGCGGGACTTCGTGACGGATGAGGATATCGAACGGATGGCCCCCTACGTACTCGCCCACCGGATCAAACTGCGGGATCCCCGCCTGCACGCGGAGTCGCTTGTCCGTGAGGCAACGCATGAGCGAATCGAACGTCTCCCTCGGGAGTAAGGAACCCACCGTTCCCCCTCTCGCTTTTCCGCGGCCTACCGCGCTGGGAACCGGTTTTCTCTTGAGCGCTGCCGCGGCCCTCGGTTTCGGCATTCTCCGTGGCGAGCTGGCCGCCATCCTCTGGGCTTCCACCATCCTCATGGCCCAGGTCTACGCCTTCCTGGCGGTCGCCCTCGCGGCCGCAGTCCGCCGCTCCGCCCTGCGCGGGTATTCGTGCCGGATCGAGCCGGTGGAATGTAACCAAGGCGACTCCCTCATCGTGCATGCCGGAGGCTCCGCCCGCTTCCGCCCCCCCGCGGTGCTCGTTCGATTCCGCGTCGATCTCCGGACCGCGGACGGGCGCCGAACGGTCGTCTGCTTCGATCCCGAACGGCCCTCCACGACGACGATCCGGGCGGGCGAACGAGGAGCCTATTTCGCCCCGCGGGATAGACTGGAGCTCATCGATAGCTTCGCCTTTTTCCGCGCCTCGTATGAAGTGAAGGCCGAGGCCGAGGCGCGCCTGCTCGTCCGCCCCTCCCCCGACGCGGCGGAAACGCGCTTGCCCGATCTCTCGGGCGGCAACGAACTCCGCATCGAGCCGACCTTCCGCCGCACCGAGGATCTCACCGACAATCGACGCTACGTCCCCGGGGACGACCCTCGCCGCATCAACTGGAAGATCTACGGCCATGCGGGGGAACTGTTCGTACGCGAAGGCGAGAGCGAACCGCCTCCGCGGTCCCGCATCGTCATCCTCGTTGACGCTTCTGCGGATCCCCGTTTATTCGACGCCGAATTCGGTCGCCGCGCCGTCGACGCGCTCGCGCAACGGGCCCTGGGACTGGTGGACGCCGTTATCGACGCAGGCTATGAAGCCCGGTTCGGTTACAACGGGAGCGATATCCTTTCGGGGAACGCACGTACGGCGGCGCGGGCATTCGCTTTTCTCGCGGCCCTCCCTCCGGATACCGCCCCGCCGCTTCCGCACCTCGCCCAGACGGACCGGGGGACGGTCGTACTCGCGCTGCCGCGGCATATCGGTTATCCCTCCGCGCTGGAAAAGTTCCTCCGCGATCCGCGCCAGCGTTCCGACACCGAGATCCTCTTCATGGCCCCGGCCGCCGCGGATACGCGCCGAGAAAGCGGACTCGGCCGTTTCCTCTTCCTCCGGAGACCGGATAGGCCCCGGCCGAGCGGCGATGCCGACGCGATGGAACGCGCTCTCCAGGAATGCATATCGGCGTACGGCGGAAGGAGCGGCGTCCATGCCCGTAGAGCAGAGACCTGAGCCGGCCTTCGCGTTGCGGACCGTCACGAGCTGTATCGCGCTCTACCAGGTCCGCCTGCTCTCCGGCGAACTGGCGGACGACGCCTTCTTTTTGGCGGCGCTGCTATCGGCGGTCTGTCTCGCCCTTCTCGCGAGCCGCGCGCGTCTCCGGGCCGTTCCCGCTATCCTCGGCTTCGCCGCGTTTCCCTGGCTCGTTCGCGCCGTCGTAGCCGCGTCGGGGGGCGCATTCGGTGCGCCCTCGGTCGCGGACGACGCTCGGCTGCTTTCGTTCGATCGGAACCTGATGATCGCATTCCTCCCCTTCCTTTGGGCGGCGATCACCGCGTTCGCGGCCTCCCGCTCGCGTCGCTTCATCGCCTGGGAGCAACTCGCCGATTCGGCCCTCGTCATCGGCCTCTTCGCGTTCAAGACGAGCAAGGACCTGCCTCCCTACGGGCGACCGATCGTCCTCGTCACGATCTTCGCCGTCTTCACGTTCTTTCAATTCCTCGTCCTCCTCGCCGTTCGGGCGGACCCGACGAAAAAGGAAAAACGCGCCGGCATCATTTTGGCCGCGCTCATCAGCCTGCTCGCGGCGGCCTTCCTCATCCGTCCCTTTGAAGAGGGCCTCGTCGACTCGGGCGGCGGATTGCTCAAACCGAACCTCCTTCGCTTCGACTTCTCGCAATTCCTTCGCCTGGAAAGCGAGATTTCCCTCTCCGACGACCTCGTCCTCATCGTCCGGAAGGATGCCGACGACCAGCACATCCTGCTGCGCCGCTTCGTGCTTTCCGGCTACGACCGGAAACGCGGCTTCTTCCGCGACCCGGTTCATGACGAAGTCGCCCACCCCGAGCGGCTCCCCGATACGACCCTCGAATTCTCCACTCCCCCCCTCAAAGGAACGCGGATCACCAAACAGGAGCTGTACCTCGTCAACCTCGATCCCGCCGCCTTCATCGCGCTCAACCAACCCTCGCGGGTCGTCCCCTTCGATTCCTGGGACGCCTCGTCCTTCAGCTCCGCGTACGCCGTCGAAAGCCGGACCAGCGACGCCCTGCCCTTTGAGCTGATGGGCGCTGTCTCAGATCCCCCCAATCCGGCTTCCATGGGAATGTCCGAGGCGGACTATCGCCGGTACACCGATTACGGCGCTGACGAACGGATCGCGGAGCTCGCCGGAACCATGGTCGACGGCCTTGAGGGGTATTGGGATCGGATACAGGCGATCTACGAACGGCTCAAGTACGGCGAATACCGGTACAGCCTCAAGCCGGGAATCGCCGCCGACGGCGACCAACTGGGGCGCTTCCTGTTCGAGTCCAAAAAGGGATACTGCTCCTACTTCGCGTTTTCCATGACCCTCCTCCTCCGGTCCTTGGGGATACCCGCGCGGGTCGCGGTCGGGTTCTTCATGGATCCGTTCACCGGCGCGTTCGATTACTACCCCGTACGGGCCGACATGGCCCATGCCTGGGTGGAGGTCTATTTCCCCGGTTTCGGGTGGATCGAATACGATCCGACGACGGACAGCCTCGCCGAAGGCGAGGAATTCCGCTTCTCCTCGGGCGTCGCACCCGAAATCTTCGAGCGGCTCATGCGGGAAATCCTGGAAAACCGGGATCGGCTTTCGGCGCGAACGCCGGAACAGTCGAAGGGGCTGGAGCGAGCGCTTCCCCGGGCGGCCCGAGCCGCCGCGGATTTCCTTGCCCGCGGATGGCCCGCGATCGCCGCGCTCCTTTGGATCATCGCCGCCGCGATCGCGCGCGCTGGATACTACCTCGCGGCGCGGCTCGCCGCTCAGCCGCGCCGGTCCGCGGGACTGATCGCCCGCCACGCCTTCGCGCGGCTGGCCTTCGCCGGCTACCGTCGCCGCCGAGGCGAGACCCTCGGAGCGTTCGCCGCCCGTATCGATGGAGCGCTCGCGCTCGGCGTCGGGCCTATCCTGGAGATCTATACTCGCGGGAGGTTCGCCCCGAGCTTCCTGCCCGAAGACGCGGCGGCCATGAAGGCGGCATACGGGGACTTCGCGGCGGCCTACACGAAAGCGATACCGCTGACGCGCCGACTTCTCGCCTGGGCGGTTCCTCCCCTCGCCCGGTCGTTACCCGCGCCCCGGCTCAGAAAAACGCGGTTCGTGGCCCCCGGCCTCTTGATACTCGTCCTTCTCCTGTCGTCGGATCGCACGGCGGAAGCCCAGCCGACAGCCGCGCCGGCCGACGTACTCCAAGCCGAAGCGGCGGAGGCGGTGAAGGCCGAACAGTGGGATCGCGCCGTCGCGCTCTACCGCAAGGGGAGGCAAGCCTACCCCGACGATGTCCGATTCCCCATCGCGCTCGGCGATCTCTATGCCGATCGCTCGTTGTATAGCCTCGCGAGGGAGCAGTTCAAGGCGGCCGAAAAATTGACCCCGGAGGACCCCTCCCTACTCTATCGCCTGTCCACGGCGGCCGGAAGGCTCAACCTTGACGCCGAATCGGCCCGTTACCTGGAACGCGTGGTCGCCCTCCATCCGGAAGATCGCGACGCGATAGGCGATCTCGGGTGGATGTACTTCAAACTCCATCGGCTCCGCGAAGGCGAACGCTTCCTGCTCGACGCCATCGAGCGGCTCGGAAGCGACCGCGGTTTCTCCATGACCCTCGGGACCATCTATTCCGATCTCTTCGAGTATGACCGCTCCAAGGAAGAGTATCTCAAGGCGATCGCCGACGCGGACGCCAACGGGGCGAAAACCTTCTCGGCGGTCGCCCACTACAATCTCTCGATATTGGAATCGCGCCACCACATGTATGCGGAGGCCTTCGACCGAACGGGCCTCTCGCTCGCGGCAGCCGATCGCGCTTCCGGCCATCTCGCGCGCGGCGAACTATTCGTCAAACGCCTGGAACTGCCGAAGGCGTTCGCCGAATATGCCGCGGCGTATGAACTCGACGTTTCCCCCTTGTCCAAGATCAACATAGCCGACGCCTACCGCATCGCCGGCCGGCTCCAGGAAGCGCGCGCGTATGCCGAGGAGACCCTCTCCGCGCGCGATGTTTCCTGGATGCTCAACTACGGGACCAACATCGATCAGCACCGCAGGGAGCTTCACGAGATCCTCTCCGCCGCCTATCGCGGGCTCGCCGAGATCGAAATCGCCACGCCCAGGACGGGGCCGTGGGACGCGGCCGTCGGCCTGTTCCGCGCCGCCGTCTATCGGCTCCGCGCCGTCTCTCACGACGCCGCATTCCGGCGCTACAGCCTCGTCGTCGCCGCCGCATATGACGGAGAAGGCCAACGGCTCGACGCCCTCGTCAATTATTTCAACGCCTTCCAGGCCTACCCCGATCGCGCCCGCAGGTATCTCGCGGAGGCGCGGGCCTTTGAGAGCGGCAGGGTCCCCGAGGCCGCGCCGAGCTACGACCTGGAGGAGGGGCGGCTCTTCGCCGATACGGAGCTGCTGAGGTCGGCGATCGCGCATCTTGATCCGGTCTGGGAACGGGACCTCTTGGCCGATGCCTGGGCGGAGTATGCCCATCTCTCCGAACGGCGCGGGGAAGCCGCCGAAGCCGAAGACGCGGTGGAACGGCTTTTCGCCTTGAATCGCGGGGCGCTGCGCCAGAACGGCTTCCGGTTGCCCGTACGCCTCGCGGTTACGGTGTCGGGGGCGGCGGAAGCATCCTCCGTCTCCGCAAAAACGACGGCGCGCATCCGATCGACGCTGGAAAGCGCGGGGTTCAAGGTAGCGCGGGAAGCGTCTCGCTTCACGCTCTCTATCGATCTTCAGGACGACGGAGCCCGCTGCGAACTCGTGGATGGCGGGCGCGGCGTGACCCTGGTCCGCGCGACGATCCCGCTTCCGTCCCTTTCCCGCAAAGACAGGACGGCCTTCGCCGTGACGCTCGCGGATACGATCTTCCGCGTGGAGTGAGGCCGCCGCCCTATGAAAAGACCCCCTGGAAGCGACTGCCTCCAGGGGGTCATCATTGGCTTTCTTCCGGTTCGAGGGCGCTTACTTCGCGGCCTTGAGCGCGTCGGAAGCGAGCTTGAGGAAACCGGAAACGTGGATGGAGACGCCGGTGATCGCGTCGGTCTTGCCGTCCGCCTTCACGGCGATCTTCGCCGGATCCTGGGCCTTCACGAAGGCGGCCTCGGCCTTGACGGCCTGCTCGTGCCACTCGGCCTGGGCCTTGCCGAACTTCACCATGTTGTAGTTGCCGGTCGTGGACTCGACGATCTTGGACTTCTTGGCGGCGTCCTTGGAAATGCCGTTCCACACGGCGTCGACGACGGTGCCGTTCACGACAGTGACGAGGATCGTATCCTTCCAACCGGACTGCGCGTCGAACTCGGGCTGCTCGGCATAGTACCAGCCGTCCTTCGCATACATGCCCTTGGCGACCGGGCCCGCGGCGGCGGCCTTCTTGGCCAGCTCGAAGAACTCCTTCACGTGGATCGAAGCGCCGGAGATCGCATCGGTCCGGCCCTCGGCATCGGTGAACTTGCTGAAGCTCAGGTCCTGGGTCTTCACCAGGTACGCTTCGACGGCGGCGGCCTGATCGGACCACTCGGCCTGGGCCTTGCCGAACTTCTTCATGTTGTACTTGCCGGCCTTGTCGTACGCCTTCTTGTCCACGGCGCCGGCGACGTTGCTCACGCCGTTCCAGTTCGCGGATACGATCTTGCCGCCCTTGACCTCAAGGACGACCTGCTCCTTCCAACCGCTCTTGGGGAACTCGGACTCCTGCGCGAAGTACTTGCCGTCTTTCAGGCTCTGGGCGCTCACGGAGAACGCGAGCGCGACGAGCGCGACGATCATGATTGTACGCTTCATGGTAAAAAATCCTCCTGGCCTAATATGCTTTCGGCCATATAACGATTATTTGATACAATATTGGACGATTTGACCGCTGTCAAGCCGACCGCCGAGCCCTTGATCGCTCCATACCGTGTACAAGACTGACCCGGCTCGATATAGTGGAGCGCAAATACGACATGCCCAAAGCGGACAAGGAGACGCCATGCGCCGCACCACTTTCTCCATGATCGCCGACGCCAGAGCGCGCTTCGGAGAGAAGCCTTTCGCCTATCGGAAAACGGACGCGGGCTGGGTCTTCAAGACATTTAACGAAACCTTCGATGAATCCCGCCTCCTGGCGTCGTTCCTTCTGGATCGCGGATTCGCTTCCGGCGAACGGCTCGCCATCTATGCCGAGGGAAGCCCCAATTGGATCGTCGCGGAATACGGGATCATCGCCGCCGGCTGCGTCGCGGTCCCCCTATCCTTCAAGCTCCTCCCGGAGGAAATCGCGTATCGGCTCGAGCACTCCGAGGCGCGCGTCATCTTTACCAATACCAACCACTTCGAAAAGATGGCCCGCGTGGCCAGGGACGTAGGCGCACGCACCGGCGTCACCATCGACCTCGTATCGCTCGATGAGGATTACGATCTCGGCGCGATCGATTATCCCCCCGAACATCTCTTCCGTATGGACCGGGTCCGGGAGCTCGGCGCGGCCGCTTTACCCCGTACGCTGCCGACCTTGGACGCCCGAGAACGCGACTGCAGCGAAGACGATGTCGTGACGATCTCCTATACTTCCGGGACGACCGGAAACCCGAAAGGGATCATGCTGACTCACGCGAACTACTGGATCAACAGCCTCGATTCCGTGAACATCTTCCGCATTCCGGTCTGCACCCACCGCAATTTCGTGGTCCTTCCCGTGGACCATTCCTTCGCCCAGACGGTCGGCATCCATGCCTCCGTCCAGCGCGGCATCGAAGTTTGGTTCGTCGACTCTCGCGGCGGTGGGATGGCTATCCTGCGAAACATTCCTGATAATATGAAGGAGGCGGAGCCGGTCTTCTTGATGACCGTACCCGCCTTGTCCGGAAATTTCATGAAAAAGATCATCGCCGAGATCGATCGGAGGGGCGGGCTCGTGCGGACCCTTTTCCATCTCGGCATATCCTCCGGCATCAAACACCTCGGCGACGGACTCAAGAGTCCGCGCACCCTGAAAGCTTTCTGCAACGGCCTCGTGTACTATCCGCTCAAGAAACTCGTGCTCGACCGGGTCCGACAGGAAGTCTTCGGGAAACGGGCGCAATTCTTTTCCGGCGGCGGCGCCAGCTTCGACATAGGCCAGCAGCGCTTTTTCCGCGCCCTCGGCATGCCGATCTACCAAGGCTACGGCATGACGGAGGCATCCCCGGTCATCTCCACCAACACCGCGTGGAACCTCAAGCTCGGGACCTCCGGCGTGGCGCTGCCGAACGTGGAGATCCGCGTCATGAAGGAAGACGGCGAAGTCGCCGCGCCCGGAGAAAAGGGCGAAATCCAAGTCCGCGGACCGAACGTGATGAAGGGATACTTCAAGAATCCCGCCGCGACGGAGGAAGCCATCGTGAACGGATGGCTCCGCACCGGCGATCTCGGGTGGCTCGACTCGGAGGGGTATCTCACCGTCGCGGGGCGCGCGAAAGCGCTCCTCATCTCCGCCGACGGAGAGAAGTACAGCCCCGAGGGAATCGAGGACGCCATCCTCAATTCCGCCAGGCTCGTCGACCAAGTCCTGGTATGGAACGATCATCGAAAATTCACCTGCGCCCTCATCACCTTGGATGACACCAGTGTCAAAAAAACCATCACCGCCAATAAGATCAAGACGCCGGAAGCCCTCTTGGAAACGATCAAGGAATCCTTCTATTCCTTCCGATCCGACCCGTCGTACCGGAACATGGTTCCGCCGAATTGGACCCCTTCCACGTTCCAAATCGTCGAGGAACCGTTCAGCGAAAAAAACGGGCTCGTCAATTCCACGATGAAAATCGTCCGCTACAAGGTCGCCGACCAATATGCGGAATTGCTGGATTACGTTTATAGTTCTTCGGGATCAAGTTACCAGAACGAGCGCAACATCGAAGCGCTTCGTCGTTACTTCCGATAAGCGGATTCGCTCCAAAGGAGTCGGTATGGAACAGCGCCGTTATTTCTTTACCTCGGAGTCGGTCGGTGAAGGCCATCCTGATAAGCTCTGCGACCAAGTGTCCGATGCCGTTCTGGACGCCTGCTTGACGGATGACCCCCAAAGCCGGGTCGCGTGCGAGACCTTCGCGTCCACGGCCATGGTGTTGGTCGGCGGGGAGATCACCACCAACACCTTCGTCGATATCCAACAGGTCGTCAGGGACGTCGTCCACGAGATCGGATACACGAATCCCGCCTACGGACTCGATTTCGAATCGATGGCCGTGCTCGACATGATCCACAGCCAATCCCCCGACATCAGCCAAGGCGTCTCCGGAACCGGACTGGCCGAATATCAGGGACTCCAAGGCGCCGGCGATCAGGGCATGATGTTCGGCTTCGCCTGCGACGAGACGCCCGAGCTTATGCCGGCGCCGATCATCTTGGCCCATAAACTCCTCCACGAGGCGACGCGGCTGCGAAAATCCAAGCACCTCGCCTGGCTCCGCCCCGACGCGAAAAGTCAGGTCACCGTAGAGTATGAAGGCCTCAGGCCCATCCGTATCGACTCCGTCGTCCTGTCCCACCAGCACGACGAAGGCATCTCGTACGCTGAGCTCAAGAGCGCCATCATCGAAAAGATAATCCGGCCCATCCTTTCGCCGACGGGCCTTTTGGATGAGCGTACGAAGTTCTACATCAATCCAACCGGCCGCTTCGTCATCGGCGGACCCTACGGGGATACGGGCCTCACCGGAAGGAAGATCATCGTCGATACGTACGGCGGTATGGGCCGCCACGGCGGCGGCGCCTTCTCCGGCAAGGATCCGACCAAGGTGGATCGCTCGGCGGCCTATATGGCCCGCTACGTCGCCAAGAATATCGTGGCCGCAGGCTTGGCCAAGCGGTGCGAGGTCCAGCTCGCCTATGCCATCGGCGTCCCCTTCCCCGTTTCGGTCATGGTGGACACCTTCGGAACCTCCACCGTCCCTGAGGCGGCTATCGAGGCCGCCGTTCCGAAGATCTTCGATCTCTCGCCGGCCGGAATCATCAGCACCCTCGATCTCCGCAAACCCATTTACCGGAAGACCGCGTCCTACGGGCACTTCGGCCGGGACAGCTTCCGTTGGGAAAAGACGGACAAGATCGAGGCGCTCAAAAAAGCGGTGGACTGAGCGAGCGCATGGACCTTCAGCGCCTGCGCGCTTCCATCCGCGCCGCCTCCCGATTCGCCTTTTCGCGATCGGGAGGCCCCGGCGGACAGAACGTCAACAAGGTCAACACGAAGGTGGAGCTCCGCCTTCGCCTCGCCGAGCTCGACGGCCTTTCCCCCGCCGAGCTGGCTCGGGCTACGGCCATGCTCGCCGGGCGCATCGTGGACGACGATGAGCTCCTCATCGTATCCAGCGAGGAGCGCTCCCAGGCGGCCAATCGGGAGCGGGCCCTCTCCCGCGCCGAAGCGGTCATCGCCGCCGCCGCCCGCATTCCGAAGCGTCGGGTCGCGACGAAACCGACCCGAGCCTCCAAGGAGCGCCGGCTTGCCGCCAAGCGGATCCGCAGCTCGGCTAAAAAGAACCGGCACGACCGTCCCGATCTCGAATAGTCGCCCAATCTCCCGATTTTTCGTACGGACGTAACCCTCGTTACCGCACATCTCCCGAGATGGTGGCATACTCATGGTATCGGAGGCCGCCATGCGCAAAGAAATCGGAAACCGGGTCTGGTGGGTCGGGAAAACCGACTGGGAGCTCAGGAAATTCCACGGCGAGGAATACTCGACGCACCGGGGCTCATCCTACAATTCCTACGTGGTTCAAGGCGATTCCCAAACAGTCCTCATCGATACGGTATGGAAACCCTTCGCCAAAGAATTCGTCGACAACCTGGAGGCGGAATTCGGGCTCGACCACATCGATGCGGTGATCGCGAACCATGCCGAGAGCGATCATTCCGGAGCTTTGAGCGAACTGCTCCGCCGAAAGCCGGGCCTCCCCGTGTACTGCACCGCGAACGCCGTCAAATCGCTCAAGGGCCACTACCATGAGGATTGGAATTTCCGCGTCGTGAAGACCGGGGATACCTTGGACATCGGCGGCCGGACGTTCACCTTCATCGAAGCGCCCATGCTCCATTGGCCGGACAGCATGTTCGAGTACCTCTCGGGAGACGCCATTCTCTTCTCAAACGACGCCTTCGGCCAGCATCTCGCGACCGAAGCCCTATTCGACGATCAGGTCGATCAGGCTGAACTGTTCGCCGAGTGCATCAAATACTACGCCAATATCCTCACTCCCTTCTCGGCCCTCGTGAAGAAGAAAATCGAACAGTTCGTCGCCCTCAATCTCCCCCTCAAGACGATCGCTACGAGCCACGGCGTCGTGTGGAGAAGCAATCCCATGGCCATCGTCCAGAAGTACCTGGAGTGGTGCGCGGATTATCAAACCGAGCAGGTCAGCATCCTGTACGACAGCATGTGGGACGCGACGCGCAGGCTGGCCGAGGGTATCGCCCTCGGCGTCCGCGCCGAGGCTCCCGGGGTGACGGTGAAGTTGTTCAACGTCGCTCGGGCGGACAAGAACGACGTCATCGCCGAGGTCTTCAAGTCCAAGGCTATCCTGCTCGGCTCCTCGACCATCAACCGGGGCGTTCTTTCCTCCGTCGCGATGATCATGGAGGAGATCAAAGGACTCGCCTTCAAGAACAAGAAAGCCGCCGCCTTCGGCTCCTACGGTTGGTCGGGCGAAGGTTGCGGCATCCTGGAAAAACTCCTTTCCGAGGCGGGATTATCCCTTTCGGCTCCCGCGCTCAAGGTTCTCTGGGCGCCCGATGAGGCGGCTTTGGACGCCGCGGCCGCGTTCGGGAGGGACTTCGCGAAGGCGCTCTGAACCCCGCCGCGGCGGGATGTTTCACGTGGAACATCCACCTCCCGCGCAAGCGCTTGTTTCACGTGAAACAAAAAGGGCCGCCGGATATGCCCGGCGGCCCTTCTCTTTATTCCACGACGCGCTATTCGCTATCGTCCGCGGAAGAATCGTTCTCCGCCGCATCGGCCGACTCCGGAGCCTCATCGATTCCTGGCTCTGCAAGCTCGCCGTCGTCGGCGCTCCCCTGCGATTCGCCCGGAATCGACAGCCCCTCGATGGCCGTCGGTTCCTCCTCCCTCGCGACGCGGTCAACGCCGATGACGAAGTCCGGCCGATCGATATAGACCACGCGGACCCCTTGCGCCGCCCGACCGAAGATGTTGACTTCATCCGAGACGAGTTTGATCGACTTCCCCTGGCTCGTAATGCACATGATTTCATCGCCGTCGCGGACGTTGACGCAACCGACGATCTCGCCGGTCTTCTCCGATACCGTGTAAATCTTTTGCCCGCCGGTTCCGCGGCCATGGGCGGAGAATTCCGAGAATTCGACGCGTTTTCCGTACCCGTATTCGGAGAGCACCAACATCCGCTCAGAGTCGTCCACCCGCAGGACCCCGGCGAGCTCATCGTCGGAATCCAAGCGGATGCCGCGAACGCCGTGGGAAGCGCGGCCCATGGCCCGGACCTGCTCCTCCGCGGCGCGCAAGGCTTGTCCCTTACGGGAAATGAGCACGACCTCATCCGACCCGTTCGTCAGCAAGGTGCTCACCAGGCGATCGCCCTCATCCAAGTTGATGGCGATGATGCCGCGCGTCTTGGCGTGCATGAAGTCGCTCGTCTTGACTTTCTTGACGACGCCGCGGGCCGTACCCATAAAGAGGTTCGTATTGTCGGAGAATTCCTTCAGCGCGACGACCGCGGTGATCTCTTCGTTCGCGGAGACGGTCAACAGCGCCTTGATATGCGCCCCGCGCGCGGTCCGGGAGGCCTCGGGGATCTCATGCACCTTCATCCAGTACGCCTTGCCCGCGCTCGTGATGAACATGATGATGTCGTGCGTGGAGGCGACGAAGATCTGGGTGACGAAATCGTCCTCAACGAGTTTGGCGCTGTTCATGCCCTTCCCGCCGCGGCCCTGGCTGCGGTAGGCGGAGACCGGTACGCGCTTGATGAAGCCGATGTTGGAGATGAGGATGATCATCTCCTCTTTCTTGATGAGGTCCTCGATATTGATCGATTCCACCTCGTCGGCCACGATCTCCGTGCGGCGGGCGTCTCCGTAGCGTTGCGCGAGATCCCTCGTCTCGTCCTTGATGACGCCGCGGAGCTTGTGTTCGTCCTCTAGCAGCGATTTGAGATAGGCGATGAGGGTCCGAAGCTCAGCGAGTTCTTGCTGCAGCTTCTCGACTTCCAGGCTCGTGAGCCTTCCGAGCCGCATATCGACGATGGCCTGCGCCTGCACGTCGCTCAGGATGAAACGATCCATGAGGTTGACTTTGGCGACGTCGATGTCGCGGGAGGCCTTGATGATGGCCACGACCTCGTCGATATTGGCGAGGGCGATTACCAAGCCCTCCAAGATGTGGGCCCGCTCTTCCGCTTTCCGGAGATCGAAGCGGGTCCGGCGGGTAACCACGTCGACGCGGTGCTCCACGAAGTGCTGGATGATCTCTTTCAGATTCAGGCACTTCGGGCGCCCCGCGACGAGGGCGAGGTTGTTCACGCCGAACGAGGACTGGAGCGCCGTATGGGAGAAGAGCTGGTTGAGCACGATCTTCGTGATCGCGCCCTTCTTGAGCTCGATGACGATGCGCATTCCGTCGCGGTCGGATTCGTCGCGCAGATCGGAGATGCCGTCGATTACCTTGTCGCGAACCAGTTCCGCGATGCGGGTGATGAGGGTCGCCTTGTTCACCGCATAGGGGATCTCGTTGAAGATGATGGACTCTTTCCCGGTCTTGGACGTCTCCAGCGCGAACTTACCGCGTACGACGATCTTGCCGCGCCCGGTGGTGAAGGCTTCCTTGATGCCCCGGCGCCCGAAGATGATGCCGCCCGTAGGGAAATCGGGGCCCTTCATGAAGCGCATGAGGCCTTCGATCGTGATGGCCGGATCGTCGATGTACGCGCAAATGGCGTCCGCGGCCTCGCCCAGGTTGTGCGGGGGCATATTGGTGGCCATACCGACCGCGATGCCGCTCGAACCGTTTACGAGCAGGTTCGGGATCGCCGCCGGGAGGACCGAAGGTTCGCGGAGCGATTCGTCGTAGTTCGGGACGAAATCGACCGTCTCCTTCTTGAGATCCAGGAGCATCTCGTCGCCGATTCGGGATAGCTTGGCTTCGGTATAGCGCGAGGCCGCGGCCGGGTCACCGTCTACGGAGCCGAAGTTGCCCTGCCCCTGCACCAGCGGATAGCGGAGCGAAAAGTCCTGCGCCATGCGCACGAGGGCGTCGTACAGGGACGCGTCGCCGTGCGGGTGGTACTTTCCCATCGCGTCGCCGGTAATACGGGCGCTCTTTTTCGTGGCGGCGTTCGGCCGGAGGCCCAGCTCGTCCATCGCGTACAAGAGGCGCCGGTGCACCGGCTTGAGCCCATCCCGAACATCCGGTAAGGCGCGGCTCACGATGACGGACATCGCGTAGTTGAGGTACGCGGTCTTGACCTCATCCTCAACCGCCATCGGGATGACATTACCGATCATATCAGCCATGGGTCTTCCGTATTCCTTTTATTAAACGTCGAGGTTGGAGACGGCGAGCGCGTTCTCTTCGATAAAGAGACGCCTCGGCTCGACTTGTTCACCCATCAGGGTGGTGAAGACTCGCTCAGCCTCCACCGCGTCATCAAGGTGGATCTGGACGATATTCCGCCGCGCGGGGTCCATGGTCGTCTCCCAGAGCTGCTCCGGGTTCATCTCGCCCAAGCCCTTGTAGCGTTGAATGCCTACCTTTTCGGGGTCCCGGCCGGATTCCGCCATGATCCGGTCTTTCTCGTCATCATCGTAGGCGTAGAAGGTCTTCTTCTCATAGGTGATCTTGTACAGCGGGGGCATGGCCAAATAGACGTGCCCGCGCGTGATGAGTTCCGTCATATACCGATAGAAGAAGGTCAAGAGCAGGGTGCGGATATGCGATCCGTCGACGTCGGCATCGGCCATGATGATGATTCGGTGATAGCGGATCTTGGTGATGTCGAAATTGACGCCCGCGCTCGCTCCGATGCTCGCGATGATCGGCTGAAGCTTCTCGTTCGAGAGGACCTTCTCTATCCGCGTCTTCTCCACGTTCAGCATCTTGCCCCAGAGGGAGAGGATGGCCTGGAACCTTCGGTCCCGTCCCATCTTGGCCGAACCGCCGGCGGAATCTCCCTCGACGATGTAGATCTCGCACTTGGATGGATCCTTCTCGGCGCAATCGGCGAGCTTGCCGGGCAGCCCTGCGCTCTCCAGGAAATTCTTACGGCGCGTGGCATCCCTGGCCTGGCGAGCAGCGATACGCGCCTTCGCCGCGAGGACCGTCTTGTCCAGGATATTGTTGATGACATCCGGATTTTGATCCAGGTAGAGTTCGAGCTGCTCGTTGACGAGGGACTCCACGGCGCCCTTGACTTCGGAGTTGCCGAGTTTCCCCTTCGTCTGGCCCTCGAACTGGGGGTTCGGGATCTTGATGGAAAGTACGGCCGTCAGCCCTTCACGGACGTCATCGCCGGACAGCGTCTCGTCGAGCTTTTTGGAAAGCTTCGACTTCTTGAGATACTCGTTCAGGGTGCGCGTCAACGCCGACTTAAAGCCGATGAGGTGGGTGCCGCCTTCCCGCGTATTGATGTCGTTCACGAAGGAAAACATGTTCTCGCTGAAGCCGTCGTTGTATTGGATCGAGCATTCCACCTCGACGTCATCGCGAGTCGCCTCGAAATAAATAGGAATATTGTGGAGCACCGTCTTGTTCTCGTTGAGGTACTCCACGAAGCTCTTGACGCCGCCCTCGAACAGGAATTCGTGAGCTTTAGGCGTCGTGAGGCGCTCGTCGCGGATGGTGATCTTGATGCCCTTGTTGAGGAACGCCAACTCCCTGAGCCGATTCGCGAGGACGTCGAAATTGTAGGTCGTCGTCTCAAATACGGACTCGTCCGCCTTGAATCGGACGATCGTACCTCGCCGACCGGATTCTCCGACGCACTTGACCGGTTCGTCGGGAACGCCGATCTGGTAGCGCTGGTAATGCTCCTTGCCTTCAAGGTGAACGAAGACCTCGCACCACGTGGATAAGGCGTTGACGACCGAAACGCCGACGCCGTGCAGCCCGCCGGAGACCTTATACGAGTTCTTATCGAACTTGCCGCCGGCGTGGAGCCGCGTCATGACGAGCTCCAAGGCGCTGACATGCTCGGTCGGGTGGAGCCCTACCGGAATACCGCGCCCGTTGTCCTCAACGCGGACGATATCGTTCTTTTCCAGGACTACCAAGATATCGGTACAGTATCCCTGGAGGGCCTCATCCACTGAGTTGTCGACGACTTCATACACGAGGTGATGAAGCCCGTCGATACCGGTAGATCCGATATACATGCCGGGACGTTTGCGTACCGCCTCCAAGCCCTTGAGGACCTGGATGCTTTGAGCCGAATAGCTTGATTCCATCCTGTTTCCTAGAGCGCGAACTTTACCGGTATTAAAGAAGAAACCGTGAAGGGCAGTATATCGATCTTGGTATAAAAAGTAAAGAAGCCCTGATTTCCGACCTGCGGATACAAAAAAATCCCACAATCCATCATTTTGTGGACAACTTGTGTATAATTTTCTATGTTTTTACCGCTGAAAGAATAAGGGTTCTGATGAATTGCGAAAAGATCGGCTGGTTGATTGCATCGATTGACTAATTTAATACAAAACAATGAATTAGTTTGTGTATACTATTCGCATTTATCGTAGGGACAAATTTTACAAGATTATCCGGCGCTGATCGGCATTTGCATTAACAATGCTAGTTGTGGATAATATGTTAGCAAGCTGCTGAGTTCATGAGGACGGGGAAAGAATGGCTGAGTGGAACTACGAGATCTTTTGGAAAGAAGCGATGGAGCAAATCCGCGGCGAACTTGAGGAACAGGAGTTCGCGATGTGGTTCAACCTGGAGTACCAGCGTTCGACCGAGAACGAGATCGTCATTTCGGTACCATCTTCTTTTTACCGGGATCAAGTGAAGCAACGATATCAATCCTATATAGAGAACAAGCTCCACGATCTCATCGGCAAGCAACTCAAGCTCGAGATAGAGATCAAACCGCGCCGTCCCGACGCCGGCGCGCAGACGACGGACGCAGGATCATCGTCAGCAAAAAGCCCCGAACCGGCCACCCGGAAGACCCCATCCCGCAGTTCTGAACGGAAGGAAGAGAAGACGCCGCACAGCCAACTGCGGAAGGACTATACCTTCGACAACTACGTCATCGGGGACAACAACAGCTTCGCCGCCAACGCGGCCATCGCGATCGCGAAAAATCCCGGCACTGCATATAATCCTTTCCTTATATATGGAGGAGTAGGCCTCGGAAAGACCCACCTCATGCAGTGCATCGGTAACCATATCTACGCGGAATCCAACACCAAGGTGATCTATATCACCGCTGAAAACTTCACGAACGAGTTCATCCAAGCGATCCGGGAACAGAAAACCCCAGCCTTCAAAAACAAATACCGGTACGTGGACGTCCTCCTTATCGACGACATCCACTTCCTGCAGAAGAAACAGGAAACCCAAGAAGAGCTCTTCCATACCTTCAACGCCCTGTACGACAACAACAAGCAGATGGTTTTCACCTGCGACCGCCCCGTTTCCGAGCTGAAGAACCTTTCGGATCGGCTCCGTTCCCGCTTCGAGCGCGGCCTCAACGTGGATCTCCAGCCCCCGAGCTACGAGACCCGCTACGCCATCCTCAAAAAGAAAGCGGATTCCCGCGGGATATCCATTCCGAACGAAGTCATAGAGCTCGTCAGCAAGAACGTCACGACCAACGTCCGCGACCTTGAAGCCGCCCTCACCAAGCTCGTGGCGTACGCCGAGCTCGTCGGAAAGAACATCACCGTAGAGATCGCCCAACAACAGCTCAAGGACGTGTTCGCCTCACCGAAGCAGACCAATATGTCCATCGAAGTCATTCAAAGGGTTACCGCCGACTACTTCTCCCTTTCCTTCAACGACCTTAAAGGAAAGAAACGCACCAAGAACATCGCGTTTCCGCGTCAGCTGGCTATGTATATAGCCCGCGAGATAACCGAGTTCTCTACAACGGAACTTGGCTTGGAATTCGGCGGGAGGGATCACACGACGGTCATGCACGCGTGCCAGAAGATCGAGGAGCGCATCCGTTCGGACCCGACCCTGGACTCGGTGATAAAAACCCTGATTCGAACCATCAAGGAATATAGCGCTAAGGCCTAGGATCATGTTAGTATACTGAGGGCAGATCGTGGATTACTTCGGTCCCTTGTGGCTTTTGTGGATAAGTCTCCCTAACTCAATCAGCTTGTTAGCCGAGCAAACCCCATACCCACAAGGAGATGAAGTACTTTTGAACGTTTGCACAAGGTCTATTACTACTTCTACTGATATTTATCTATGATAAAGGAGTTAGATCCATGAAGTTCACCTGCGAACGGAGCATGCTCCTCAAAGAAATCGCGATCGCTCAAGAAATCATATCTTCGAAAAACGCTATATCGATCCTTTCGAACGTACTCCTCGAGGCGGAGAACGACACCCTCGTCATCAAAGCCACCGACATAAAGGTCAACTTCGAGACGCGCGTACCCGTCAACGTCCTGGAAAACGGCTCCACGACCGTCTTCTGCGACAAGTTGCTCGGCATCCTCAATTCGATCCCCGACGGCGAACTGGAGTTCGAGCAGACCGACATCAAGATCACGATCAAACCGAGTTTCAAGAAGATAAAATTCCAGCTCAAGAGCATCGCGTCGGATAAATTCCCCGAGTTCCCCCAGGCCGAAGGACTCGCCTACTTCGACATTCCCGTGAAGGAATTCAAGGAGATGGTCGTCCAGACGGTCTTCGCCATTTCGGACGACGAGACGCGCTATTTCATGAACGGCGTGTACTTCGAGAACGCCAACGACCGCCTGGTCATGGTGGCCACGGATGGGCGACGCCTCGCGTTCGTCGGCAAGAGTTTCGGAACGGCCGTTCCCGACTTCAAAGGCATCATCATCCCTCCGAAGATCCTCAACCTCGTCACCAAACGGGCCGGCGATGAAGGTCCGGTGTCGATCGCGGTCACCGAAAAAACGCTCTTCATCAAGTTCGGATCGTACCATCTATCTTCGGTGATCATCGAAGGGCAGTTCCCGAACTACCAGCGGGTCATCCCGGAGAAACAGGCGTTCAGCTTCGCCGTCAATCGGCTCGAGCTCCTGGAAGCCTTGAAGCGCGTTTCGCTTCTCGTCGAGCAGAAGTCCCGTCGCGTCTATATGGGCATTTCCTCCGGGGTTCTCGCCATCTCCTCCGAAGAGAGCGAAATCGGAACGGCCAAGGAAGAGATTCCGTGCCGCTACGACGGACATGACGTCACGATAGCCCTCAATTACCGGTACTTGGAGGAGCCGCTCAAGGTCATGGGCGACGAGATGGTCAGCATCCAGTTCACCGAGGCCAACCGGGCCATAACGATGTATCCGTCGCCGGAGAAGGATTTCTTCCACATCGTGATGCCGATGCAGCTCGACTAGGAAATGCCGTTCGCGTCAATACGGACGATCGGGTTCCGGAACCTTCAGGATGGAGAGATCCGGACCGACGCGCCCGAAATTTTTCTCGTCGGTGAAAACGGCCAGGGGAAGACGAACTTCCTTGAGGCCGTTTATTTTTGTTCGTTCGCCTCTTCCTTTCGGGGAGTCCGCGATGCGGAGCTGATTCGGACGGGGCAGGTCTCGTGCTCCGCCACGGCCAGCCTCACCGGCAGTTCCTGCGAGCGCATTCACATTGAGATCCAGGACGGTAAGAAAAGCGTCAGCCTGGACGGCAAGAGAATTCTGGATCGTTCCGACCTGCTCGACATCGTTCCTTCCGTGGTGTTTTGCCATGAAGATATGGAATTCGTGGCGGGCCCGCCCGAACGCCGAAGATGGTTTTTCGATCAGAGCCTGAGCCTGTATGACCCCTTGTACCTGGAAGACCTGCAAAAATACCGCAAAATCCTGAAGACGAGGAACGCCTTGCTCAAGGCGCGCGATCTATCCATGATGGACGTCATCGACCCCCAAATCGCTACCTACGGCATCGAGGTGATGAAGAAGCGGGCCGAGGCCGCCGTGACGTTCTCCGAGGCTTTCGGCCCGCTCTACCAAGCGGTGTCGGAAATTGCCGACGTTTCGGTACGCTACGTGCCCTCATGGAAGGGGGATACCGTGGATGCCGTCGTGGAGGCCCTCGCCGAACGGCGGGAGAGCGACGTCTCGTTCGGAACGAGCTTAAGCGGTCCCCATCGTGATCGGTACTCGTTCGTGCGGCGCGGGGAGGAGTTCGCCCGCAGGGCATCAACCGGACAACGGCGACTCCTAGCCCTGCTCCTCCGCGCCGCGCAGGCGCAGCGCTATTCGGCCGCGAGCGGCCGCCGCCCCGTCCTCCTCCTGGATGACGTGTTGTTGGAGTTGGATCCCGAAAAGCGAAGGCGGTTCTTGGAGGTCCTTCCGGCGTACGACCAGGCGTTCTTTACCTTCCTGCCAGGCGAACCGTATGACCGGTATGAAAAAGCGGGTACCTCGGTATATCATGTGGACGGAGGAAGGGTGCAGCCATGAAGAAAGCCGGCGACTTGCTGGGAGCCTTCTTCGACGAACGAATGTTGAGCGCCGCGCGGGGATATACCGAGCTTTTTTCCGCTTGGAAATCCTTGGTCGGCGAAAAAATAGCGGCGCATAGCCGAATAGCGGAGCTCGATAAGGCGATTCTCGTCGTCGAAGCGGACCATCCCGGCTGGATGCAGATATTGCAAACCAAGCAGGCATCCATCCTGGAAGGCGCGCGAAAACGATTCCCGCAGCTTTCGATTTCGGGAATATCCTTTCGCCTGGCGAAGGGTGGGAGTTTCACGGAGGTCCGGCTCCCCGATAGGCCCAAAGCCGACGCCGCGCCGGCCGAAAAGGCGGAAAGCCTCCCCACGGACCACGAGCCCGCGGGAGAGGAAGAAACTTCCCCTCGTGTGGATCCGTACGCCGCGATAGCGGATGAGTCGTTCAGGGACCTGCTCGTACGCCTGGAGAAGAGTATCAAGACTCGGAATAAAACCCGTTGACCAAGGGAGACGCGTCGATCTATACTGCGACGCCAAACAATCGACTATAGGGATTTTTGTCTCATAGATGAAGGAGATTCTCGCATGAAGCGGACGTATCAGCCTAGCAAAGTGAAGCGGAATCGTAAGTTCGGGTTCCGCGCCCGCATGAAGACTCGTGGCGGACGCCTTGTCCTGAAGCGGCGCCGGGCGAAAGGCCGAGTTAAGCTCAGCGCTTCCGACGAAAAGAAGCCGTACTGAACAGAGCGTCGCGTAGCCGTGCGGGTGCCGCCGGCAGCGTCACAGGTCGATTTCGACGTGTGGAGCGCTTGAAGGGAAGGGACGAAATCCGGGAAGCGTTCGCTCGGGGACGAAAGTACTCGTGTCCGGGCGCTAAGCTTTTCATTAGAGAAAACGGCACAGGAATCAACCGAATCGCGTTTACCTTCGCTCGGAAATACGGCAACGCGGTACGGAGAAATCGATCCCGGCGATTGAGCCGGGAAGCGTATCGACTCGTCAAGGCACGGTTGCGGCAGGGATTTGACCTGGTTCTGCTCGTGTATCCGGACGAGGACCGGTACGAGCACCGTGTTCGACAACTGGATAATCTTTTTTTTAAGGCCGGGCTGTTCGCGGAATGAAGGTGGATACGCCTCTCAAGAGCATTGCGCTCGCCTCGATTCGCTTTTATCAACGCGCCGTCTCTCCGCACTTTCCGCCTGCATGTCGTTATACCCCTACCTGTTCAAACTATGCCTATGAGGCAATCGCGAAGTACGGTCCGCTGAAAGGCACGTGGATGGCCGTCAAGCGTATTCTTCGTTGCCATCCGTTCCATTCGGGCGGATACGATCCGGTACCCTGACCAACCGAGGAGCCACATGGAAAAGCGAACGTTATTGGCCGTAGTCCTTTCGGTCATCGTCATCTCCGGAAGCTATTTCGTTCAAAGCTGGCTGTTTCCCCCGACGGCGACTCCGAAGCCGGCGCAAACGACTTCCCAAACCATCGAGCAACCGAAAGCCGACGTTCCGGCCGCAGGAAGCGACCAGCCTTCCGCCGCGCCCATCCAGGCTGCGAACGTCGAAGACGCCGCCGTGGCCGAAGAACGCCTCGTCGTCGAGACGGACCTCGTCCGCGTCGAGCTGACGAATCGCGGCGGAGACGTGGTTTCCTATAAGCTCAAAAAACATCAAGACAAGGGGGACTTCGTTGAAATGGTCCTCCCCGCCAAGGATGAATCCCACGCCTTCAGCCTGGCTTTCGGCGGGGTGGGAGCTGCGCGCGTGGAAGACCTCTTCCATGTACGCCGGATTTCCGATACCGCGGTGGAGTTCTATCGCGATTTTGCGGTCCCCGCTCCCGGCTCCGGCAGTCCGACTTCCTTCCGGCTCACCAAACGCTACGAATTCAAGCCGGGCGAGTACCTGTTCGAACTCTCCGTCACGGTCGACGGGGGTTACAACGTGGCTCCGCTCGATTTCGCGGGATCGGCCTATACGCTCGAGTTCGGACCGCAGATCGGGCCGAAATTCACCAAGCTGACCCAGAATTACGAGTATCGGCGCTACTACAGCTATGCGAACGGGAAGCGGAAGACGGAGAAGGTCAAGGCCAACTCCTTGACCACCATTACGTCGCGGGTTTCCTGGGTTTCGATTGCGGGTAAGTACTTCACGTTGATAGCCGTTCCCGACGCCACCCAGTACGAAATCGGGTTCTCTTCGCAGCCGGTGCCCGGTATCTCCGAAACGTCCCGCATGTTCCTTACCCGGCCCGCGATCAAGAATTCCAAGACCACCGATGTTTTCCGGTTCTATCTCGGGCCGAAGACGCAAAAAGCCCTCGCCGTCTACGACACTCCCGAGGACAATGCCTATAAGCTGCGCGATATGAACCTCGGCGCGGCGGTGGATACGAGCGGGATCCTGGGGCCCCTCGAGGCGGTGATGAAGTGGTTCATGATGATGTTCTACAAAGTCATCCCGAACTACGGCATCGCCATCATCCTCCTCACCATCTTGGTGAAGCTCGTCATGTTCCCGCTGACCAAGAAGGGCTCCGAGTCGACGCTCCGCATGCAGGCGCTCGCGCCGAAGATCAAGGAAATCCAGGACAAGTACAAAGACAATCCGACGAAGATGAACGCCGAGATGGCTGAGCTGTACAAGCGGGAAGGCTACAACCCGATGTCCGGCTGCCTGCCGCTGCTCATCCAGATCCCGATCTTCTTCGCGATGTACAACCTGTTCAACAACCATTTCGACCTGCGGGGGGCCATGTTCATCCCCGGCTGGATCCCCGACCTCTCCATTCCCGAAACGATCTGGAATTTCTCTCCCGTCAGGATTCCGATCCTCGGCTGGAGCGACCTCCGCCTGCTGCCCTTCGTCTACCTTTTCTCCCAGCTGCTGTACGGCAAGGTGACACAGACCCCTGATCAGCAGGGAAACGCTCAGATGAAGATGATGCTCTACGTAATGCCGATCATGTTCTTCTTCATCTTGTACGACGTTCCTGCCGGTCTGCTCATCTACTGGATCATGTCGAACGTCCTGACCCTGGTGCAGCAAGTGGCGATCAACAAGTACCTCGCCCAGAAGAAGGCCCATATGGCGGCGACCGCCGAACCGGTCATCGCGCCGAGGCGGAAAAAGAAATAACGGATCGTTCAATACCGCAATCTCTCTTGCGAGGAGCAAGCGTATGACATATGAATTCGAAGGCCGCACCGAGAAAGAAGCGATCGATCGGGCCGCGGCCGAACTCGGCCTGGAAAAGGACGGGTTCGATGTGGAGATCCTGGAAACGCAGAGATCGGGCCTCTTCAAGAAGGGTTTCGTGCGTATCCGGGTTCACGCCGACGGAGTCGTAGGCGGCGGGTCCGGCGAGCCGGCCGATTACGAGGAGTCTGAAAGGACGGAACGTTCCCCAGGGGCCAAGGGACCCTTCGGCGGCGCGGTTTTCGGGGATCCCGAGCCCAAGGATGATTTCGAGAAGGATCTCGTCGGCTTCGTGGAAGGCCTCATCACGATGATGGGGTATTCCGGCAAGGTCTCCATCCTTTTCCGCGAGGAGCAGAAGATCGGCCTCAAGATCGATTCCGATCATTCCTCCATCCTGATCGGCAAGAAAGGCAAGAACTTGGACGCGCTCCAATTGCTCGCGAATATTTACGCCGGCAAGCTGGGACGTGAGGACATGCGGGTCATCTTGGATAGCGAAAACTATCGTATCCGCCGGGAGGAGGCGTTGGTTCGCCTGGCCTATACCGTCGCGGACAAGGTGCGGGCGTCCCGCGGGTCCTTGTTGTTGGAACCGATGAACCCCTTCGAGCGGCGGCTCATCCACACGACCTTGAACGATATCGCCGACGTGGACACCAAAAGCGAGGGCGAGGGGCTCTACAAGCAGGTCCGTGTCTTCTATCGCGGTTCCAAGCGCTAAGGAGCGCCAGCAGGCATCAGGGAGGCCGTCGCCGTCAGCGCGACGGCCTTTCCATTTGTAACGAATAGGCCACGAGAAGACTTTTCTGACGGGAGAACCACGATGAGAAAGAAATGGACGTTCGCGCTATTCGCGCTTTGCTCCGTACTGCCGAACGTGACCGCGCTTTCGGCCGCGACCGTGGAGGACCTCGTCGGCGCGGAGCGGGCGCGGGTCCTGCGGACGGCGGGGTCCATCAAGCGGGTGGAGCTCAAGAACGTGACGCCGGAGCTCGTGCCGATGGGGCCGCTCGGCCGGAAATACGTAGCCGAGATCGCTTCGTTCGAGCCGAGCCTCATGGTCGAGGCGCTTTACCTCTACCCCAAACCGGCGGAGGCGGGCCGCGGGGCCTGGACCGAGGTTGAACGTACGGCCGTTTACAACGCCACGCGGGCGCTCAGCTCCCTCGCCGGAATAGAATACTACTCGGCGAGCCGGAAAAAGATGCGGACGTTTTACGAAACGTCGGTGATCGTCGACGGCCCTGAGGGGGAGACGGTTCTGCCGGATCCGGTGGTCGCGATTCCTCCGCGGCACGCGGAACTCTATGCGATCCAGAAGGATCTTACGTTCGGGGAGAATCGGTATCGCTATGAGTACTATGCGGAGGAGACGGGTTTCGCCTTCATGCAGGAGAACTTGACCTCCATGAAGTACGGCATCTTCCCGATCCTGGGCAAGAATCGTCTGCGGACGACCGTGCTCGTATTGGATGCCGGAGACTCCATCGTGATGTACGCCATCTCGGCGGCGCGGGCGCTCTCGGTTCCCGGTCTGGAAAACAAGGTCCGTAACTCCTTCTCCAATCGGGCGGACGCCATTTACGGGTGGTTCTCCGGAAGGGCCGATCGCGCATTCAAGGAAACAGCGGCGAAGCGATAAAAAAAGCCGTTCCGGCATATGCCGGAACGGCGCCTTCCCGGTACGGTTTCCGCTACTGGAGAAGCTGCAGGACGCTCTGGGTCTTCTGATTGGCCTGAGCGAGCATGGCATTCCCCGCCTGGCTGAGGATCTGGTTCTTCGTGAAGTTGACCATCTCGTTCGCCATGTTGGTGTCGCGGATGCGGGACTCAGCAGCCTGGAGATTCTCGGCGCCGATGTCGATGCCGCGAACCGCGTGTTCCAGCCTGTTCTGATAGGCGCCGAGGTCGGCCCGCTGCTTGTTGACCTTCTTCAGCGCTTCGTCGAGGGATCCGATGGCACGGTTGGCGCTGTCCGGATTGGACAGCGTAAGGATGGTATCGTCACCGGCGTTCCGGACCCCGAGGCCCTTCGCGGTCATGGTGCCGATGAAAACGCGCTCGCGCTGATCCATGTTGGCGCCGATGTGGAACCACATGGAAGCGGTGACGACGTTCTCTCCAGTCTCCCGGGCAAAACGGCCGGTCAGCATGTTCATGCCGTTGAACTGAGCGTGCGAAGCGATCCGATCGAGTTCGTCCACGAGCTGGGAGACTTCGACCTGAATCTGCATACGATCCTCGGCGGTATAGATACCGTTCGAAGACTGCACCGCGAGCTCACGGATGCGCTGAATGATGTCCTGGCCTTCCTGCAGATAACCTTCCGTGGTCTGAATGAACGAAATACCGTTCGAGGCGTTGGTGGACGCCTGGTTCAAACCGCGGATCTGGCTCCGCATCTTTTCAGATACGGCAAGACCGGAGGCATCATCGCCGGCGCGGTTGATGCGCATGCCGCTCGAGAGCTTCTCCATGTTCTTGTCCAGGCTGCCCTGGGTGACACGGAGAGACCTGTCGGCATACATCGCGCTCAGGTTGTGGTTGATAATCATAGGCTTCACTCCTTTGGCGTTTTCGACGCGTCCCGTCGCCATTCGACGTTTTCGCGCCGCGGCTTCCTTGCCGCTGCTCTACGAAGTAGGTGATCGTGCCGGAACCCTCGCCCCGCCCATACCGGAAGGGAGAGGATACCGAAAGCCGGCCGTCGTTCCGGAGGCCCGACGGGCGCGTTCCGTCGGCAGGCTTTCGTTGTATATATCGGCCGGGAGTGGAGCGGGCTAAAGGGATTATCGGAATAATTGTGCGATCGCGCCCACGGCGCCCGCGGCAAAGATCAGAAGGAGCGGGTTCATCTTCGTGAGCGTCGCTGCGAGGAAGGAGGCCGCCGCCACCACGATCGTGAGCAAATTGACCGCCGATGAGGCGGAAAGGTTGACGAACGTCATGGCGACCATGGCGAGGGTCCCGACGCGAAGCGCAGCGGAGACGCGCTCCTTGTCGGCTTTCACGCGCGAGGCGATGAACGTCGCCGCGGCGATCGAGATAAGGGGAAAGGCGACGACCGCGATGGTGGCGAGGGCGGCGCCGATGAACCCGTTGCTGCGGAAGCCCACGAGGGTCGCCGCGTTGAGCGCGACGGGTCCGGGCGTCACCTGGGCCAGCGCGACGACGTTCGCGAATTCGGCATCGGTGAGCCAGCCTGCGCGGAGAACCTCATCTTTGATAATGCCGACGATGGTCCACCCGCCGCCGAAGGAAATGACGCCGATCCTGAAAAAAACGAAGCAGAGGTTCAGGAGTTCCATCGACGGCCTCCCAGGTAGGCGATGACGATGATCGCGAGGAACACGGGCATGGCGAAACCCTTGAAGGCGATCAGAGCCGCGGTTCCGGCAATGGCGAGCGCAAGCTCAAGGGGCGCCCATTTGCGGCCCTTGAGGAGCTTGAAGAGCATCGAGGCGACGAGGCCGATGACGACGCCGTACGAGCCGTCCAGGAAACCTTGCACGACTTTGAACTCGGCCAAGCGGGAAAAGATCATGCTGACGAGGATGATGGAGACAAACGGCGGTAGAACGATGCCGAGGAACGCGGCGCTCGCTCCGGCAAGGCCCGAGAGCCGATAGCCGACGAGCACCGCGGTATTGAGCGCCATGGGACCGGGAAAGGATTGTCCCACGGCAAAAACGTCGTAGAAGTCTTTTTCTTCCATCCAGTTTTTTTTCGTGACGCGATCCGCGAAAACGGGAATCATCGCATAGCCGCCCCCGATCGTGAGCGCGGAAACCGCGAAGAAGGTCGAGAATAGTTCCCAAGGGTTGGGCTTCATTGTATCCATATCGGTAGGACCCTCCTATAAAAAATCTCGATCACCGGTTCGATCGGGGGCCGCGGCAGCGGGTGCAGCCGAGCACATGGACGTGGGAACGTCCCGGACGTTCAAACATACGCGCGATGAGGTAGTCGTCATTCCCGAGGGCGGCCCCGCACACGGGGCAGGCGCGTCTGCGGGCATTCCTCGTATCCAGGCAGTAGGGGCAACCCATCACGTGCATCATCCGTTCCTTTCCGTCCATGGACGGAAACGCCGCGGAGCGGACCCGTTCCCCGTGAACGAGACGGACGGAGCAGAGCGGACAGGTCCGGGGGGCCCCCGGGAGGCCTTCGGGGCGCGCGGTCGCGGTGTCCCCTGCTTCGCCGCTTGCGCGCCGCGGGCGCCGAGCGGATCCGAAACGCGTGAACAAGGTGTAGCCGAACCACAGCAGGAAGATACCCGTGAACGTCAAAAGGACGATTTGAACGGCGCCGCCCATTACCTCATCATACCGATAAGCCGGGTCCGTGTCATGGCCGTCCCTTGGCGGCGATACCGGAGGCCGGTATACTCATCGACGTGGCGACCTTGTATATCGTGGCGACACCTATCGGAAATCTCGGGGACATCACCCTCCGCGCCGTAGAGACGCTCAAGAGCGTCGATTTGGTGGCGTGCGAGGATACGCGCCGGACGCTCCAGCTGCTCAACCATCTCGGGATCAAGGCCCGCCTCGTCTCCTGCCGGGCCAGGAACGAAAGCATCGCCGCGGCCAAGGTGATAGAGGCTTTGGACGGCGGTCGGAACGCGGCCTACGCGAGCGACGCGGGAACTCCCGGCGTCAGCGACCCCGGCGCGGTGCTCGTCCGCGCCGCGCGGGAGGCCGGGCATACCGTCATCCCCATCCCCGGCGCGTCCGCCTTCGCCTCCCTCGTGAGTGTGGCGGGCGGATTGGACAAGACCGTCGTGTTCGAGGGCTTCCTTTCTCCCAAACCGGGGAGGCGGCGGTCCCGGCTGAAAGACCTTATGGCGACCGAGGA
The DNA here is from genome assembly GCA_023406985.1 of Spirochaetota bacterium. GTDB lineage: Bacteria > Spirochaetota > Spirochaetia > Treponematales > Breznakiellaceae > JAEXTK01. The sequence continues at coordinate 65,466 of JAEXTK010000060.1, forward strand.
TGCCTTCGTCGTGTACGAATCTCCCTTCCGGGTCCTCAAGCTCATGGATGATCTGGCCGATCTTGATGGAGAACGGTACGTCTGCATCGGACGAGAGATGACCAAGTTGCACGAGGAATACCTCTGCGGTTCGGTCTTGGACGTCCGCGCCGAGCTTTCCGGGCGTGAAAAACAACTCGGAGAATTCGCGCTATACGTATCTGGAAAGAAAAGCGGTAAACTATTAGAATAAAGTTGCCGAGAATATCGTAGGCGGTAAGGTAGGATATCGATATGACGATCGATAGGATAGGCTCCATAGATCCGTTGCAGCCCGGCAAGAAGGCGTCGCGCACGGAGAACATCCAGCAGAAGACTGACGCCGACTCGGTCGCCGTTTCCTCGGAGGCGATGGAGAAGGGTGAGCTGTACCGTACCTTAGAACTCGCCTCCGCCGCGCCGGACGTGCGGGCCGACAGGATCGCCGAGCTGAAGCGCAAGATCGATGATCCGGCCTACATTACGGAAACCATCGTAAACGCCACCGCCGAGAAGATCATGGCCGCGTTCGGCCTCTGATCGCTGAA
>JAEXTK010000063.1 GCA_023406985.1 Spirochaetota bacterium
GGTCTGCCCTGACGCGGACGCGCCGCGGCCGTACGGGGCGCCTTCCCCCGGCCCCGGCGCGAACAGGTCGCCCTCGGCGCCGGCCCCGCGAGTCGCCGCTGCCCGCACGAACGCCCCTGCGGGCTCCGGCTCTCCCCTCAGGATCCCGTAGAGGCGCGCGAACAGGCCCTCGAGGTCGGCATCTCCGTACGTACGGTTTTCCATATCAGAACTCGAATAGGGGCAGCTGCCGCTCGGCGTCGTCGGAGAGGAGGCGGCGCAGGCGCGCGGGATCCTCCGGCTTATCCAAGAAACGGCCCGAGGCGGTGAGGAAGTACCGCGCCCGTTTGAGGGTGACGCCGAGCGCGCGGAGCAGCTCGAAGTCCGGCTTCCGCTTCCTGCGCACCTCGACGATCCTCTGGGCGGATACCCGCCCGATGCCGGGGACCCGGAGCAGTTGCTCGAAGTCGGCCGTCGCGATCTCCACGGGGAAGCGGTCCAGGTGCGCGAGGGCCCACGCCGTCTTGGGGTCCACATCCGCGTCTAGATTCTCCCGCCCCGCCTCCAAAATCTCCTCGCTGTCGAACCGGTAAAAACGGAGGAGCCAATCGGCCTGGTAGAGCCGATGCTCGCGCACGAGGGGCGGGGCCGCGATCGCGGGAAGCCGGGGATCGCGCGGCCCGCCGCGGCCGGACTGCCCCACGGGGACGTACGCCGAATAGTAGACCCGGCGCAGCCGGTACTTCCGATACAGCGCGGCGGAGAGGGACAGGATCTGCCGGTCCCCTTCCGGCGAGGCTCCGACGATGAGCTGGGTGCTCTGTCCCGCCGGGGCGAAGGCGGGAACCGCGCGGAGGCGTCCGCGGTCCTCTTGGCGTTCCGCCCCCGTTTCGGCGATGTAGCGCATCGCCCCCAAAATAGCCTTCCCCGATTTTTCGGGCGCGAGCGTCGCGAGGCTCCGTTCGGTGGGCAATTCGATGTTGGCGCTGAGGCGGTCGGCCCAGCGTCCGGCCTCGGCGATAAGCCGTTCCCCGGCGCCGGGGATGGCCTTGAGGTGGATGTAGCCGCCGAACCCCGCCTCGCGTCTGAGCTTCCGGGCGGTTTCCACGAGCTTGGCCATGACGACATCGGGGTCCGCGAACACCCCGGAGGACAGGAAGAGGCCCTCGATATAGTTCCGCTTGTAGAATTCCACCGTGAGCCGCACGAGCTCGTCCACGGTGAACGCCGTCCGTCGGATATCGGCCGTGGCCCGGTTGGGGCAATAGGCGCAATCGAAGCGGCAGGAATTGGAATAGAGGACCTTGAGGAGGGATATGCAGCGGCCGTCGGCTGCCCAGCTGTGGCAGACGCCCGCGGGGAAGGCGGCGCCGAGTGAGGATGAGCCGCCGGACGGACGCCGCGCGCTCCCCGAGGAAGCGCAGGACGCGTCGTACTTCGCCGCCGACGCCAGGATCGAGAGCTTTGTCGCGAGGTCCATATAAGAACTATACACCTGTATAGGTGTCATCGCAAGGGCTTCGTCCCGCTTTCCAAAACGGAGGCGACGCAGGCGAACCTTGCCCGGCCGTCCTCGGAAGCGTACCTTATCAGTACTGAATGGAGGCAACCATGGCACATATTACCTTGGGAGGAACGCCGATCTCCACGGTCGGAAACCTCCCCGCGGTCGGCGCCGCTGCGCCTGACTTCAAGCTCGTGGATCGGGATTTGACGGACCATCGCCTTCGCGACTGGAGCGGGAAGGTCAAGATACTCAACATCGTGCCGAGCCTGGACACTTCCGTCTGCGCGCTGTCCGCGAAAAAATTCGACGCGGAGGTATCCAAGCTGTCGGGCGTCGTCGTGCTCACCATTTCCTGCGACCTGCCCTTCGCGCAAGACCGTTTCTGCAAGTCGGAAGGCGTTTCCAACGTCGTCTTCCTTTCCCAGATGCGCGATCGATCCTTCGGCCGCGATTTCGGCGTCGAGATCCTGGACGGCAAGCTCGCGGGCCTCCTCTCCCGGTCCGTCGTCGTGGTGGGGACGGACGACAAGGTCCTGTACACGCAGCAAGTGCCGGAGATCAAACAGGAACCCGATTACGACGCCGCGCTCGCCGCGGCCAAGAAGGCGTTGAAAGCCTGAGACCCGCCGAGGCGCGCCGTCGGTTCCGGGGCATCGCTCGGTTACGGCAGGCGCGCCCCTTGACGCCGGACGGCTCCCGGCTACGCTTATAGGCACCATGGGGGTAGCGGATACCGCAGGGAACGGAAACAAGAACGGCGCCGTAGTCCTCTATCTTGACGAGAACTCCATGAACCGCGCGCTCGCCGAACTTCTCCTCCGGAACGCGGGCCTGGAGTGCCGCGCCGTGGAAACCTTCGGCGCCCTGATCGACGCGATGAACCGGGGCGCATTCGACGCGCTCGTCCTGGAATCCAGCACGATCGCCTCCGACCCGGAGGGACTCGCGCTCGCGCAGCGCGAGCCGCGGTTCCGCGACCTGCCGACCGTCGTTGTCGGCGACGACGAAGCGCGGGCCGCGGCGATGGGCGCGTCCCGTTTCGTACCCTTCCCCCTCGATCCTGTCCGGTTCCTCGCCATGATAACCGAAGCCCTCGGTAGCCATTCCGCGGAGCCTTCGGACGCGATCCGGCGCGCCGCCCTCCTCGCCCGCGTCGGCGGAAAAGCGGAAGCAGCGGCGACGCTCCTCGACCGCTTCATGCACGACTACGCGGGACACGACGCGCTCATCGCGGAATCGCTCAGCCGCGGCGACAAGGAAAAGACGGCCTTCCTCTTGCGGAATCTCCGCGCGGCGGCGGGGGCGATCGGCGCCGACGAACTGTACCGCGTCGTGGAGTCCGTCCGCGACGAAACCGAGCGGGAGCAACCCCGCGCCGCCGGGGAACTATCGGCCCCGCTCCGACGGGCGGTGAAGAGCGCCGCGGTCCTGCGCGCGGAGTTCGCGGACCGTCCGGGCCTGCGGCCCCTCCGGCCGGAGGGTCGCGCCGAAACGCAGGAAGACGGCGCGGGGACGGGCGGACCTTCCGGCGGCACCCCGCTGCTCCTCGCCGTGGACGACTCCGCGGCGAACCGGCGCTTCATTTCGGAAAGCCTCGCGGACGAATTCGGCGTGATCTTGGCGGAGAACGGCGACGAGGCGCTCCAGAAGGCGCGGAGCGTTCCCGCGCCCGCCCTCATCCTGCTCGACGTGGAAATGCCCGGCATCGACGGTTACGAAACCTGTCGCCTCCTCAAGGAGGATCCGCGGACCAGATCCATTCCGGTGATTTTCCTCACGAGCCTCGCGAAGGAAGAGAACGAGGAGCGGGGACTTTCGCTCGGAGCCGTGGACTATATACGGAAACCCTTCAGCGTTCCCATCCTGAAGGCGCGCGTCCGCACCCACCTCGAGCTCCTGCGCTACCGGGAGTACCTGGAAACCCTCGTGGAGCAGCGGACCCGCGCCCTCCGGGAAACGCAGAAGGAAGTCATCTTCCGCCTCGCCCAGGCCGCGGAATATCGCGATAACGACACGGGCAGCCACATCAAGCGCATCGGGTACTACTCGGCGGTGCTGGCCGAACGGCTCGGTTTCCCCCGCGCCGAAACGGATATCCTCTTCTATGCGTGCTCCATGCACGACATCGGCAAGATCGGCATCCCCGACCACATCCTGCGGAAGCCCGGCAAACTCACCGAAGAGGAATGGGCTATCATGAAAAAGCATCCCACGATCGGCGCGGAACTGCTGGAAGGGCACCCCGCGGAGCTGCTCCGCGTCGCCGCGCGGGTCGCGCGGACCCACCACGAGAAGTGGGACGGTTCAGGCTATCCCGCCGGGCTGGCGGGCGCGGAGATCCCCATGGAGGGCCGCATCGTCGCGATCTGCGACGTGTTCGACGCGCTCCTCTCGGTCCGGCCCTACAAGCGGGCCTGGACCTACGACGAAGCCTTGGACGAAATCAACCGGCTCTCGGGCCGCCACTTCGATCCGGTGATCGTCCGGACCTTCAACGGCGCCTTCCCCGAATTGGCGAATATCAAGAAACGGTTCGACGACTAACGGGACCCGCGCTCATTCCCCGAAGAGGGCCTGGGCCTGCTCGCGCACCTGGTCTACCGCGGCCTGGTACCGATCCTTGAGCGCCCCCATGTTCTGGTTATAGAAGGCCACGAATTCCGGGTCCTGCATCGGGTCGATCTGGACCCGCCTGCCGGTCCGCCGCGCTAATTCTTCCTCTTTCTGGCGGAGCTTCGGGGCGTACTGCTGCCGGATCGCGCGGTCGTACTGCTCGACGTCGCCCAGGTACTGCGCGAGGGCCTGCTGGACCTGTTGGAACATGGGAAGGAGCCGGCGGTCGCCGACCACCGCGGCGAGGCCCTTCCCGACCGCGTCCAGGCGCTCCAGGTCCTCCTTGACCGCGGGCAAGGATACCTGGGACAGGAGGACCTCGAAGGCTCCGCGGCGGACGGACGGCTGCTTGTCTTTCGGGAATTTCTTGAATTCAGCCTCGATATTCTTCCCCGCGGGATCCTCCAGGAAGGCGCCGGCTATGCGCTTGCCCTCGCGCTTGAGCTCGAATTGCTCGACGCTTTCGCGGTCGCCCTTCACCGACTCGGTGCGTTCCAACGCGATTTCCAATGCGCTCTTGATGCGTGCCATATCGTCGTACCTCTCATCATAAAATACGGAATTCGAGCCGCGGCGCGGAGCGCCTTTCGGCGAAAAAAGCGCCGTTCACGCGGACGCGTGGGTCGTGAAGAAGGAACCTCCCGCGCACACGGCATCCATCCGCTCGTCCCGCTCGTCCATCGGCACCCGGTCCATCACTTGGCAGGGGACGCAGAGCGCCGCCACGAACACGTCGGCACGCCGCGAGCGGAGGCCGCGGAGGAAGCGGTCGTAGTAGCCCTTTCCGTGGCCGAGCCGGCCGCCGTCCCGATCGAAGGCGACCCCGGGCGCAATCACGAGGATCGGCCCCGGCAAGGCGCCTAAGTCCGCGAGGGGCGCGTCCGCCCGCGGCTCCCGGATGCCGAACGGCCCCCGCTCCCAGGGCCCTTCGAGGGAAGCGGCCTCCCGGAACGAGAGCTCGTCGTTTTCCACCCGCGGGAAGGCGACCCGCTTCCCCGCGCGGAACGCGGCGTCCACGACGAAGTCGCTCACGATCTCTCCCCGCATGGAGAGGAAGGCGAGCACGGTCCGGGCTTCGGTCCAGCGAGCCTCGCGGCCGAGCGCGGCGGCGGCCAAAGCCCCTTCCCGGCTCAGGACCTCCGGATCCAGGGCGCGGAGGGTAGCCTCCGTCCGCGCGCGGAGCGCTCTCTTTTCCTCGGTCGCGGGAACCATCATCGCTATCCTCAAATAGGGCGGGTTCCGCCTTCGCGCAGCCCCGCCTCGTACAGCTTACCGCAGGCCAGGAACATCGGCAGCTTCGTGCCCGCCAGGATGATGCCCGCGTCCCGCGCCATGTCCACCATATCGCCCAAGGGATGCTTGCCGCGGACGAAGACGATGACGCGGATGTCCAGAAGTTCGGCCGTGCGGATGACCTGCGGGTTCGCCAAGCCGGTCAGGAGCAGGACGCGGTCCTTCACGAAGGCCATGACGTCGCTCATGAGGTCGGCGCCGCACGCCGATCGAACGTCGAGATCGGAGAGCTCCTCTCCGCAAAAAAAGGCACCATCAATCGCTTTTACCGCTTCGGCAACGGTCATCCTCGTTTCACCTCAAGGCCGCAGTCTAGCATGGGCGTTCGCTGAGGCACAACGTCCGCGGCGGGTCTTGACTCTTTTCGGCGTTTTCGGTATCGTCCTGTTCCGTAGAGCATTCCCCTGTAGCTCAGCCGGCAGAGCAAGTGGCTGTTAACCACTGGGTCTGGTGTTCGAATCACCACGGGGGAGCGAAAGCGAAAGGCCGTCCTGAGGGACGGCCTTCTTTTTTTGACGGTTCCGATCAATTATACTCCAAGAGGGGAGACGATCGATGGATCCATGGACCGCGGCCCTTCTCATGCTCGTCACGTGCGCAGAATGCAGCCTGCTCTTTTTCGCCTCGGGGCTGCGGCGACATCCGCGAACCGCGCGGGATTTTCCCGCCCCCTTCTTCTGGGGCCTCGGCACCGCGCTCTACGTCTTCGGCCTCTTCGCGCTCCTCCTTCAGGCCAGGACCCCGCCGTGGCTCGGCATCGTCGCATCCAACGCGGGCATCATGCTCGGCTTCATGCTCATCATCGTCGGCATACGGAAGCTCCTCGGCCGCTCCCTCTACCTTTCGCGGTATGCCGGGATTTGGATCGCCTACGTCTGCGCGGTCGCCCTCCTCACCTACCGTTTCCCCTCGACCACCGCCCGGATCATCGCGTTCTCCTGCATCATCGCTTCCCTCTACCTGGAAGGCGCGCTCCTGCTCGCCGCCGACCATCGCCGGACGCCCAACCCCTTCTCGCCCATGATCGCGGCGACCTTCGCGCTCCTCGCCGTCTTCTTCCTGGCGCGCGGAACCCTCGTCATCGCCGCGCCCCAGTCTTCCGTCTTCACGGCGAGCGCGCTCAACGCCGCGACCTTCTTGGTATCCCACATCGGCCTCATCGCGTGGAGCCTGGGCCTCATCCTCCTGCAGAATCTCCGGATGGCGCAGGACCTGGAACGCGCCTACCAGGAGAAGGAAACCCTCTTCCGGGAACTCCAGCACCGCGTGAAGAACAGCATGGCGGTGATATCCGGCCTCGTTTCCCTCGAGTCGACCCGCCTCAAGGCCGCCGATTCCGTCGCGATCCTGGAAAGCCTCAAGGCCCGCATCGACGCGATCGCCGCGCTGTACGATCGCCTCTACCGATCGGGGGATACGGAGGAAGTGGAGCTGGACGCCTATTTCCGGGACCTCGCCGACACGCTGTGGGCGGGAACCGCCGCCGCCAAGAAGGGCGTCGCGCTCCGCCTGGACCTGGATACGGTCCGCCTCGACGCGAAGAGGGCGGTATCCCTCGGCATCATCGCCAATGAGCTGCTCTCCGACAGCCTCAAGTACGCGTTCCCGGACGGCCGATCCGGAACGGTCCGCCTCTCCTTGAAGCGGAACGACGACCGCCTCCTCCTCGAGGTGGCCGACGACGGCGTCGGCCTGCCCGCGGGCTTCGCGGTCGGATCCACCGCGGGGCTCGGCCTCGTCCTCGTGGACATGCTCGCCGCGCAGGTGGACGGGGAGTTCACGGCGGAATCCGAGCGAGGGGCGCGTTTCCTCGTACGCGTTCCCGTCTCTACCCGAAATCCGCGCTGAGGAAGCGGCGCTCGGCGATCACGTCTTCGCGTTGAGCGAATCGATGAGTTCCTTCAATTCCGCCATCGTTACGGCCCGCGCCATGCGCGCCAAGTTGCGGAGGGGCATCTCTTCGATCATCGCCGCGGCCATGCGGGCCTCCGGCGAATCGGGGTCCAGGTTGCCGAATACCCGCAGGAAGGCCGGGCGCATCTTCGCGGCGAACGCCGCCCCGCGCGGATGCGTGCCTACTTCGGCGAGGTTGCTGTTGAGGTCCCAAACGCGGAGATCGCGCGCCGTGGATTGGAGGCGAACGACGGCGCGGGATCGGAGGTCCGCGCTGGATGAGCCGACGGCTACCTCGAAGTCGCCCGTCTCCGTTATCCAATCGCCGTGCGCGGGAGACCAGAACGCGAACGCGCGCTTTCCCAACTCGAAACGGACGGTCTTCGTCTCGCCCGGCTTCAGGTCGATCTTCTCGAACCCCTTGAGCTCGCGGACCGGCCGCCGCACCGAGGATGCCAGGTCTCCCACGTAGAGCTGCACGACTTCCTTCCCCGCCGAGGTTCCCGCGTTCTTCACTTCCAGGCTGACCGCGAGGGTATCCGTATCGCTGAGCGCCGCCTTATCGAGGCGCAGGGCCGAATAGTCGAACCTGGTATAGGAGAGCCCGTGCCCGAAGGGGAAGAGGGGCCGTCGATTCGCTGCGTCGTAGAATCGGTACCCGACGAAGTGCCCTTCCCGGTATTCCACCGATTTCGCGTCCCCCGGGAAATTGAGGTAGCAGGGCGTATCCTCCAGGGCGACGGGGAACGTCTCCGCGAGCTTACCCGAGGGGCTCTCTACGCCGAAGAGCAGGTCCGCCACCGCGCCGCCCCACGCCTGGCCGCCCAGGTACCCCTCCAACACCGCGGGGACGCGGTCTATCCAGGGCATTTCGATGGGAGCGCCGTTGCTCAGGACCACCGCCACGTTCTTCTGGACGGCGAGGACTTCCTCCAAGAGCCGCAGGTGGCTCGCCGGAATCGCGAGGTCCTGCCGGTCATACCCTTCGGATTCGATGCGATCCGTGAGGCCGATGAACACCACCGCCATATCCGCGGCCGCCGCGGCCGCGCGCGCCTCGGCCGCCAGGGCCGCATCGACCTCGTCGGTCGCGAGGGAATACCCCGCCGCGTAGGTGATGGCGCACGAGCCCCCCGCCGCCGCTTCGGCCTCCGTCACCGCGTCGTCCAGGCGCGTCGGAGTGATGTGGGAACTGCCGCCGCCCTGGAACCGCGGGTGCCGCGCGAAGGCCCCGAGAAAGGCCACCCGCCGTTTTCCGCGTATGGGCAGGAGACCGCCGTCGTTCTTGAGCAGCACCATGCCCTCGGCGGCGAGGCGTCGGCCGAGCCGGTGGTGGGCATCCGCGTCGTACGTCGCCGCCGGATCCCGGTTGTCGAGGACCCTGAACGTCACTTCCAACATGCGTTTCACCGAAGCGTCCAGGACGCTTTCGGCGAGCGAGCCGTTCCGCACCGCGGCGACGATATCCGCGTCGTCGATGCCGCCGCTCCCCGGCATCTGCAGCTCCTGGCCGGCGGCGAGCCCGGCGACGCGGTCGTTGCAGGCGCCCCAATCCGTCACCACGATCCCCGTGTGGCCCCATTCCTTCTTGAGGACTTCCGTGAGCAGCCAGGGATTCTCCGCGCCGTAGACGCCGTTGATCTTGTTGTAGGAGCACATCACCGTCCACGGCTGGGCCTTCTTCACCGCGGTCTCGAAGGCGGGGAGGTATATCTCCCGCAGGGTCCGCTCGTCCGCGATCACGTCGATGAACATGCGGAGCCGTTCCTGGTTGTTCGCCGCGAAGTGCTTCAGGGAAGTGCCGACTCCCTGGGACTGGACTCCCTGGATGTGCGCCGCGGCCATCTCGCCCGCGAGATAGGGATCCTCCGAAAGGTATTCGAAGTTACGGCCGCAGAGCGGGCTGCGCTTGATGTTGACCGCGGGCCCCAGGACGACGCCCACGCCTTCCGCCTTGGCCTCTTCGCCGAGGGCCTTCCCGAGCTCGCGGACGAGGTCCCGATTCCAGGTGGAGGCGAAGGTGGCCCCGGAAGGGAAGCAGGTCGCCGGAACGCTGTCCAGGAGACCGCCGTCTCCCCCGCCGCCGCGCATCTTCCGCAGCCCGTGCGGCCCGTCGGTCATCATCCAGGAGAGTATGCCGAGCCGCTCCACGGCCTTCGTGGTCCAGAAATCGGCGCCGGAACAGAGGGACGCCTTCTCCTCCAGGGTCAGCTCCCCCACGATCGTATCCAAGTCCCGTTTCATCTCTTCCCCCCTTCCGGATTGCGCAATCCCGCGATCAGATAGTCCACGAGCTCTTCGGGCATGAGGCTCAACTCTTCCGGGCGCGCCTCCACCAGGGCCGGACCGCGGAGAAGCAGCCGCTGCTGGAGCCCGCGCACCGCGTTGAGGACGGTCGCCATGGCGAGGTGCGGATCCACGTCCGGCCTGAGGCTCCCGTCCCGGGAGGCTTCGCGGAAAAGCGCCTCCAGAGCCTCGTCCCCGTCGGCGTGCATGGAGGCCCGGATGTTTTCCCTGAAGTCGTCGGGTATGCGGGCGCCGGAGAAGTACGCGTCGAATTCCGCCAGGAAAACGAACTGGTCGCGGAATCGGGGCGATAGCCAATGCCGCTTCAAATAGAGCGAAATCGCCGCCAATCCCGTGAGCGGCTTGTCCGCCGCCCTCCGTTCCTCCTGCCAGGCGGTATCCCGCCCGAGCTCCCGGAAGATGCGCTCCGCCAAGGCCATGGCCAGATCGTTCTTGTCGGCGTAATACCGGTACAGGCTCGTCCGGCTCAAGCCGGTGGCCGCCGCGACGTCCTTCATCTGGGTGTCGAAGAACCCCCGCTCCATGAAGAGCTTCCAGGCGGTATCCAGGATGAGGACGCGGGTCTCTTCCGTCTGAAAAATCATGCGCGCTTTGGTCGGCATACTATTACTCGTGTTCTATTACACACGTAGTATCAACCGACCGCGCGGATCGGTCAAGAAAAAACGGGGGCGCCGTTATTTTGGAGCGCGCGGGATGGGGGACCGGAGCGGGATCGCGCGGGCATAAAAAAAGAGGTTCGGCGGAGCGGCCGACGGGAGTCGAACCCGCGTCACGAGCTTGGGAAGCTCGGGTAATACCGTTATACAACGGCCGCTCCGGGGAACCTCGTGGGAGAAATCTACCTGAAAGGGGGGCCGTTGTCAACGCCGCCCCCGCGGGAAGCTACGGCTCTACGGTGAAGGAGCGGTAGACGCCGGTCGGCGGTCGATCGCGGCGGTCCACCGTGTCCACCCGGGCGCCGCTGGGCCCGCGGGCGAGCCAGACGGCGAAGGCTTCCAGTTTGTCGGAGCGGCCTTCGGCGGTCACCTCCACGGAACCGTCGTCGGCGTTGCGGACCCAACCGGTCAGGCCGAGGCGCTTCGCCTCTTCGCGCGCGGACCAGCGGAAGCCGACCCCTTGGACCCGCCCGCGCACGCGGACGTTGAAGGCGGCATCCGGAAGCGGCTTCCCCGAGCGAAGCCCCCCGCCCCTCTCGGACCCGTCCTCACCCATTACGGGCGGCGCGCTCCTTGAGGCGTTGGCGGACCCGCTGTTCCAGCTCGACGTAGTCGAAGGGCTTGTAGAGGACCTCGAAGGGGATGGCGAAATCGGGCTTGAGGAAGCCGGAGGTGATGATCACGTCCAATTCGGGGCAGAACCGCTCCAGGAAGCGGATCCAATAATCGCCGCCGAGGATGTCCATCCGGTAATCCGTCACCACCAGATCCACCTCGTGGTCCAGCAGCAGCTTGATGGCCCCGACGCCGTCGGAAGCGACGAGGACTTCGTATCCCTTGAGCTTCAGATAGTCACGCAGGGAAAGCCGGATGGCATCTTCATCTTCGACGACGAGCACGCGTCCGGGAACTTCAGGCATCGCTGACCGGGGTGACCTTACCGGCGAGATCGGCAATGGTCGAAATCACCAAGTCGAAGTCGAGCGGCTTGGCGAAAAAGGCGTCGGCCCCGTCCTCGAGTATCGCATCGCGCTCCTCGGGGATATCCAGGCCGGTTACCGAAATGACGAAGGGCTTGCCGAACGAGGGGTCTTCCTTGATCTTGCGGCACAGCTTATGGCCGTCGATGCCCGGAAGATCGATATCCAGGAGCACGAAGCCGGGCCGATGGGCGGACAGCGCCCTGCCGGCCTCGAAGCCGTCGTACGCCTGGATGGCCTGGTAACCGGGAAGCTTCTTCTCGATCCACTTCTTGAGCAAATCGTTGAGGTCCTGGTCATCGTCGACGACCAGGATGGCGTTCCAATCGACGTCGTCCTTCATGAGCTCGGAAAGCTCATCGGGAACGCGCATACCGCGCGCTTCCAGGAAGGACATGAGATCCTCCGCGTACACGCGATACTGTCCGCCCGGAGTCGTGAACGCCTTCAGATAGCCGTTCCTGATCCAGTTGATGGCCGTCTGGTTGACGACGCCGCATATGTTGGCTACTTCCAGTGCGGAAAAGATCCTCACCTTTTTATCGTTTTTGGACACGGCTCTTTCCTCTCATCGCGTCGGAATGATCCGATCGTCTCTGTTCAGGTATGAGAACTTGTTGTGACACCTTTTCCATTATATCCATTAAATCCACAAAGTCAACAAGTGTTCATATCAACAATATATACGTACTCAGTTAGTATAGCACGATCCGCTTTGCGCCGTGTAGTTCACTGAAGAAAAGATCGTTACGATTTGCGCTCGAACGCCTCGCGGATGGCGCCGGAACTGAACCCCGCCTTGCGGAGCCTGAACCGAACCTGCCGATCGTCCTCGGATCGCGGCCCGCCCTCGGCGGCCAGGAACCGCTCTACGAGAGCCGCCTCCCGATCGCCGCCGGCCGCGCGGCTCACCGCCTCCCGCGCGCCCTCGCGGGAGACGCCGCGGGCCCTGAGCCGCGCCATGAGCACCGCCGGCCCCTCGTACTTCCGGGCGAGGCGCGATTCCACCCACAATTCGGCGAAACGCGCGTCGTCCAGGAGACCTTCCTCTCCGAGGCGGAGCAGGACCGGCGAAATCTCCCGATCCCCGAAACCGCGCTTCAGGAGCTTCACGGACAGCTCGGCGCGCGAGTGCTCCCGCAGGGCGATGAGCCTCAGGGCGGCGCGCTCCGCGCGGGACCGCTCCCCGGCCAGGCGGAGGTCCGCCTCCTCCTCCGCCGAGAGCGCCCTGCCGAGGAGCTCGGCGCCGGAAGACGCGAAGGCGGCGTCGAGGTAGGAAAGCCGGCATAAAAAACGAGAGCCGTCCTCGAGTCCTATGATGAGGACTTCCGGATCGGCTCCCTGTTCGACGGAAATGACCGTCATCGGACCGCGCGCACGAAGCGCGTCCCGAACTAACGCTTGGAGAACTGGAAGCGGCGACGGGCTCCCGCCTGGCCGTACTTCTTGCGCTCGACCATGCGCGGATCGCGGGTGAGGAACCCGTTGGAGCGCAGGGCGGTATAGTTCGTATGATCCACCTGGCAAAGGGCGCGGGCGAGGCCGTGCCGGCACGCACCGGCCTGGCCGTTGGGGCCGCCGCCCTCGACGTTGATGAGGACGTCGAACTTGTTCTCGCTCGCCGTGACCATGAGCGGCTGGCGCACCATCATGGCGTGCTCGCCCTGGACGAAGTACTGGGGCAGATCCTTACCGTTCACGATGACCTTGCCGCTGCCTTCCCGCAAGAAAACCCGGGCGATGGCGGTCTTCCTTCTTCCGGTTCCGATACCGAGATTCTTAATCACCTTGCTACCTCTCGATTACAGCTCGACGGGCTGGGGGTTCTGCGCCGCATGCGGATGGTCGGCCCCCGCATAGATCTTCACGTTCTTGAGGAGCTTCCGGCCCAAGGGACCCTTGGGAAGCATGCCCTTGATCGCGAGCTCGAGGGGCTCGGTCGGATGCCGCGCGGAAAGCGCTTCAAAGCTGTCGGCCTTGAGGCCGCCGACATACCCGGAATAGCGATAGTACATCTTGTACTGGCGCTTGCGGCCCGAGACCGCGATCTTGTCCGCGTTGATGACGACCACGTAGTCGCCGAGTTCATGATGAGGCGCGAATATCGCCTTTTCCTTGCCGCGGACGATGGAAGCGACCTTCGCGGCGACGCGGCCGAGGATCAGGTCCTGGGCATCGATCACGAACCACTTCCGCTCGGCGTCGGCCGGCTTTACGAAAACAGTCTTCATTTATGGTACCTTCAAACGGTGTTTTCCGACCACGGAATTCGGTTCATCCTGCTTGGGCATCGCGCGGACGACCGCGTATACGGGGCAAGGATGGATATTCACATATTACGGTGACAATGTCAAGGCGACGCGGCGCGTCGACGGGCGACGCGGCGCGTCGATAGGCGACGCGGCGCGTCGATAGGCGACAGGTACGTGTCGCCGCGGGACGCCTGGGCGCCCCGGGGCGGCGCGCCGGCATCGGTCGGCGTATCGCGCCTCCCGGCGATCCGGCACCCGGCCTATTCGGTCTTCGCCTTCGCGGCTTCCTGCTGTTCCTCTTCTTCTTCTTTCTTGGCCTCGATACGATCCTTGATGTCCGCGATCCCGATGAACACCGCGATCAGGCCGATGAACACGGCCAAAACGGGGAGCATTCCGCGCAGGAAAAGAAGCACGTCGGCTCCCCAATCGAAGCCGAAGGGCACCACGGCGAAGGCGGCGAAGGCGAGAAAAACGATTCCGACAATGAGGGCTACCATTCTTTTATCCTCCGTGCGCAGGGAAGAGCGCCACGTGTACGTATCGAAGAAAGCATACCGATTTTATTCTCTTCGTCAAGGCTGACCGCTTTTCCGCTCGTCCGCGAACGAGGCTCCCGCCCGTTACCGGCGGCGCGTTTTCCGCACCACCATGACGGAAAAGGCGGCGATATAGAAGACCGTCGGCACGTTCGGCAGGATGATCGACGCGAGGGGAACTTCTCCGATGGCGAACGCGCCGCCGTCGGAGATGCCGAACCGCTCAAGGATCGAGTAGACGGTCTCCGCGTATGCGGCTATCGTGCCGACCACCATGAGCATCCAGGCGACGTCGCGCGTCTTGGACCAGAGCATGATGGCGAAGAAGGAGGCCGTGGCGCCCAGGACGAGACGGCTGGAAATGAGGGAAATCGCGCCGATATCCATGTCTACAGTATCTCTGAGGTCGGCTCGCGTAGCAAGGCCGCGAGCGCGGCGTCTTCTCCGGCCGAGAGTTCGCCCGGCAAGATCGCCGGCAGGGCCGCATCGGGCGGCAGGAGGAAGCCGGCCGTCAGGAAGCGGCGGAAGAGCGCCGCGTATCCTTCGGGGGAAAGGGGGCGCGCCGGCCTGAGGTACGGGCCGCGGCGCGTCCAGGGACCGCCTTCGGCGAGGGCCGCCTCCACCCGCCTGAATCGGATCTCCGCCCGGACGGGAAGCGCGGCGCGCAGGTCGTCTACGGCGCGGCCTGCCGCGGCGAGGGCCACGGGCGAGAGGATATCGGAGGGCGGGAACGCGTCCGCCACCGACGCTTCCAGGAGCACGGCGACCGGCCGCCCGGGCCAGGGTACGGGCAGGACCGGCGCGAGGGCGGAAGGAAGGAAACCGGCCGCGGGTGCCCAGGGTCGCCAGAGGGCGCCGAAGGCGCCCGCGGGGATCTCCGCCAGGGCGGGATCGACGAAGGAAGCGAAGCGGATATCGCCGCGGCCGG